>JASHVY010000245.1 GCA_030044345.1 Acetobacteraceae bacterium
CCTCACCCCGCATGCGGCGGACGCGGCCTGGCCCTTCGCGATGATGCGTCGGCACGGGCTTCTCAACGGCGTGGATGAAGAAGACGTCGCAGAGGCTATCGGCCGGTTCGTGGGGACACTCGCGCGCGCAGGCTGATCGGGATCGCCCAAAATGAAAGCAATGCCTGCGCGCCAAATGGACATTCCCAAGCCGGAGCCAGACGACCCGGCTTGAAAACATGCCGGACCTGCTCTGGCATCATTCTTGCTGAAAATCTCAATGCCCGGACTCCTCATCCATGTCCGTGCCTCGTCCGGCCAAGGGCGGCCGGACCGGGTCTCAGCAATCCATGGCGCGCCAAGGACGGCCGCCGCGCGGATCGAAAGCTCCGCCGGAGTTTGGTCATGTCCAGCCTGCGCCCGGGTGCGCCCTCATCCCGCTCCTTCCTCGGATCCGGCCATCTGCCGACCCTTTTCGCCGCCTTCCTCTATTTCGACGCGAGCTTCATGGTCTGGGTTCTGCTCGGCCCGCTCGGCGTACAGATCGGCGAGGCGCTGCATCTCGACGCCGCCGAGAAAGGGCTGATGGTCGCAACGCCGGTGCTCGGCGGCGCGCTCCTCCGCATTGCCAACGGGCTCGCGGTGGATCGCTTCGGCGCGAGGCGCACCGCGATCGCGACCCAGCTCATCGTCATCGCCGGGCTTCTCATCGCCTGGCGGGTCGGCCTGTCCAGCTTCCGCGCGACCCTCGCCCTCGGCCTCGTGCTCGGCCTTGCGGGCGCCTCTTTCGCAATCGCCCTGCCGCTCGCCTCGCGCTGGTATCCGAAGAAGCATCAGGGCACCGCCCTCGGCATCGCCGGCGCCGGCAATTCGGGCACCGTTTTGGCCGCCCTCTTCGCGCCCACGCTCGGGCTCGCCTACGGCTATGCGAATGTGTTCGGGCTCGCTGCCCTTGTCCTCTCCGTCGTCTTCGTCGTCTTCACGATCCTCGCCAAAGAGAGCCCGAACCATCCGCCACCAAAGCGTTTCGGCGCCTATCTCCGCGTGCTCGGCATCCGCGACACCTGGTGGTTCATGCTCTTCTACAGCGTGACCTTCGGTGGCTTCGTCGGGCTCGCTTCCTCGCTCACCATCTATTTCCACACGCAGTACGGCCTCGCACCCGTGGCCGCGGGCGACGCCACCGCAGCCTGCGTCTTCGCGGGCTCCACCGTGCGGCCGATCGGCGGCTTCATCGCCGATCGGCTCGGCGGCATCCGCGCGCTCTCGGTCTTCTATCTCCTTGCCGCCGCGATGATCGCGCTGGTGAGCCTCGGACTCTCTTCGCTTGCGCTCGGCCTCGGCGCCTTCGTCATCGCGATGCTCGCACTCGGCATGGGCAACGGAGCGGTCTTCCAGCTCGTGCCCCTGCGCTTCGGCCGAGAGATCGGAGTGATGACCGGCCTCGTCGGCATGGCGGGCGGAATCGGCGGCTTTTATCTCGCCTCCAGCCTCGGTTTCTCGAAACAGATCACCGGTTCGTACCAGCTCGGTTTCCTCATCTTCGCCTTCCTTGCGCTCATCGCCTTCGCCGGACTGATGGCCGTCCGCCGCGAATGGCGCGCGAGCCTCACGGCCGCCGCCGATGGCGCCACGGTCCGTATCTGAGGGAGGGGGTGATGGACGGCTCCAATCTCTCCCGCCCGCATCTCGTCGTCATCGGCAACGGGATGGCGGGGATGCGCACCGTCGAGGAAATCCTTACTCTGGCGCCCGGCCGGTTCGAGATCACGGTGTTCGGCGCCGAGCCCCATCCGAATTACAACCGCATCATGCTCTCGCCGCTGCTCGCCGGCGACAAAAGCTTCGAAGATATCGTCATCAACGATTTCGCCTGGTACGAGCGCAACAAAATCCGGCTCATCGCCGGTGAGCACGTGGACTGGATCGACCGCAAGGAACGGATCGTCCAGGGTGCCGCAGGCACCACAATCCATTACGATCTCGTCCTTCTCGCGACGGGCTCGAACCCGGTCGCGCTGCCGATTCCCGGCCGTGAGCTCGGCAACGTGCTCACGTTCCGCAACATCGCCGATGTCGAGGAGATGCTGGCAATCACCAGGCCCGGTTGCCGCGCGGTGGTGATCGGCGGCGGGCTGCTCGGGCTCGAAGCCGCGCACGGGCTCAGCCTGCGCGGTGCTGCGGTGACGGTGATCCATCTCGTGCCGACGCTGATGGAGCGCCAGCTCGATCCCTCGGCTGCGCATCTTCTCGAAGCGGCGCTCACCGCGCGCGGAATGACGATCCTCACGGCGACCGAAACCGATTCCTTTCTCGGTGATGAGCGGGTGCGCGCGGTGCGGCTCAAGGACGGACGCGAGATCGCGGCCGATCTCGTGGTGATGGCCGTCGGAATCCGTCCGAACGCCGGCCTCGCGCGGGCGGTCGGGCTTTCTTGTGGCCGCGGTGTCATCGTCGATGAGGCAATGCGCACATCGGATCCCGCGATCTTCGCGATCGGCGAATGTGTCGAGCGTGATGGCGAGACCTTCGGATTGGTCGCCCCGATCTGGGAGATGGCGAAGATCGCGGCGAAGGCGATCGTGGGGATGGAGACGGATGGATTCCGCTCCGCCGCCGCGATGACGCGGCTCAAGGTCTCGGGCATCGATCTCGCCTCGGCAGGCAGGTTTCTCGGCGATGCGACGACCGAAGACATCGTGCTGCGTGACGCCGCGCGCGGCGTCTATCGGAGGCTGGTGCTGCACGAGGATCGTATCGTCGGCCTCATCGCGATCGGCGATGCGCGCGACGCGGGCTGGCATTTCCAGCTCATGAAAGACGGGGTGGATATCGACCCGATCCGCGATACCGTGATCTTCGGCCCTGCCGTGGCGGAAGGTGCGGCGGAAGGCGCGGAAAGCCCGCCCGATTCCTTTGCGCGGGTCGCTTCACTCCCCGACGAGGCCGAGATCTGCGGCTGCAATGGTGTCTGCAAGGGAAAAATCGCTGCCGCCATCGCGGAATTCGGCCTCAAGACCATCGAGGATGTGCGGGCGAAGACCAAAGCCTCCGCCTCCTGTGGCTCCTGCACATCCCAGGTGGAGGCGCTGCTCAAGGCGGCGCTTGGCACGGCGTACGCGCCGGCCCCGGTCAAGCCGATGTGCAAGTGCACGGAACTTTCGCATGACGAGGTGCGGCGGCGTATCACCTTCGGTGCGCTCAAATCGATTCCGGCGGTGATGCAGGCGCTCGAGTGGAAGACGCCGGACGGTTGCGCCGCCTGCCGGCCAGCGCTCAATTTCTATCTCCTCTGTGCCTGGCCCGGCGAATATGGGGACGATGCGCAGTCGCGCTTCGTCAATGAGCGGATGCACGCGAACATCCAGAAGGACGGCACCTTCTCGGTCGTGCCGCGCATGTGGGGCGGCAT
>JASHVY010000026.1 GCA_030044345.1 Acetobacteraceae bacterium
GCGGCCGTCGCCTTCGCCGCCCGCCGCCTCGGCATCCAGGCCGCCATCTTCGTCCCCTCCGTCACCTCGCCCGCCAAGCTCGCGCGCATCCGTGCCTCGGGCGCCGAGCTCGTCATCGCCGGCGATCGTTACGCCGATGCCCTTGCCGCGAGCGAGGCCCGCGCCGCCGCCGCGGGCGCGCTCGCCGTGCACGCCTATGACGCGATGGAAACCCTTCTCGGCCAGGGCAGCATCGGGCTCGAGATCGAGCAGGATGCGCCCGCGATCGACACATTGCTCGTCGCTGTCGGCGGCGGCGGGCTCATCGGCGGAATAGCCGCCTGGTACGAGGGAAAAATCCGCATCGTCGCCGTCGAGTCCGATGGCGCGCCCACCCTCGCCCGTGCCTTCGCAGCCGGCCATCCCGTCGATGCGCCCGCCGGTGGCATCGCCGTCGATAGCCTCGCGCCACGCCAGGTCGGCAGCCTCATGTTCCCGATCGCCCAGGCCTATATCGACCCGCATGTCGTCCTCGTCGCCGATGACGAGATCCGCCGCGCCCAGGCTGCCCTCTGGGATGGGCTCCGCATCGCGACCGAGCCCGGCGGGGCCGCCGCCTTCGCGGCCCTCCTCTCCGGCCGCTACCGCCCCGCGCCCGAAGAACGCGTCGCCATCCTCGTCTGCGGCGCCAACACCGCTGATGTCCATCTGGGCGAACCATGATAAGCGGAGCCATGACGGGCGCACGGAAACGAATCGGCCTCCTCTTCGGCGGACGTTCCGCCGAGCATGATGTCTCCCGCCTCTCCGCCGCCAATATCCTACGCGCGCTCGATCCGGACCGTTACGAGATCATCCCGATCGCCATCACCCGCGATGGGCGCTGGCTTCTGGCCGATCGCGGCAACGGCGCCGGCACGGGCGCTTCATCCCTGGAAATCCCGCAGGACGCGCCGCAAATCGCCCTGATCCCCGGCGGCGGCGGAGCGTTGGTCATCCTCGACGGAGGCTCCCGCGCCCCGTCGCAGCTCGGCCTCGATCTCGTCTTCCCCGTGCTTCACGGCCCGAACGGCGAGGACGGAACGATCCAGGGCGCGCTGGAGCTCGCCCGTGTTCCCTTCATCGGCTCCGGTGTGATGGGCTCGGCAGCCTCCATGGACAAGGACATCGCCAAGCGCCTGCTGCGTGAAAGCCGAGTCCCGATCGTGCCCTTCCTCGCCGCCACGGCGCAAACTCTCCCCACCTATGGGGATGCGGCCGAAACACTCGGCTCGCGGGATCTCTTCGTGAAGCCCGCCAATATGGGGTCCTCGGTCGGCGTCTCGCGCGCACGCTCGGAAGAAGAGTATCGCCGCGCCTGCGCCCAGGCCTTTCGTTACGATGTCAAATTGCTCGTCGAGCGGAGCGTGGCCGGAGCGCGGGAGATCGAATGCTCGGTGCTCGAATATCCGTCCGGGGAGATTGGCACCTCGCCCCCGGGCGAGATCGTCCCTTCGGACTCTCACGAATTCTATACCTACGATGCAAAATATATCGATCCCGATGGTGCGCGTCTCCGCGCGCCGGCGGACCTTTCGCTTGCGCAGGAGACGCGTGTCCGCACGCTCGCGCGCGATTCGTTCCGCGCGCTCGCCTGCGAGGGGCTGGCGCGCGTCGATTTCTTTGTCACGCCCGATGGGGCGGACGGCGTCTTCGTCAATGAGGTCAATACGCTCCCCGGCTTCACCGCGATCAGCATGTATCCAAAACTCTGGGAAGCGGAGGGCATGAAGCCCGAGGCGCTGATGGACATCCTGATCGCCCATGCCCTCGCCCGCCATGAGCGGCGAAGCGCTCTCGCCTGGGAATGATTGGGCAAAGTCTGCTGCCTACCCCTTATGCCGCCGCTGTCCCCGGCCGCGTCTCGAGATGGCAGGCAACATAATGCGTGCCACCCTCCGCTTTTTCCACCTTCCTTAGAAGCGGCTCCTCCGTCCGGCAGCGCGCGAAGACATGCGGGCAACGCGTGTGGAAACGGCAGCCCGAGGGCAGGTTGACCGGGCTCGGCACATCGCCTTTGAGGATCATCCGCCGGTGCCTCGCCCCCGGCTCCGGCACCGGCACGGCGGAAAGCAGCGCCTGCGTATAGGGATGGAACGGAAGGGCGAACAGGGTCCGCCGGTCCGCGAGCTCGAGGATGCGGCCGAGATACATCACCGCCACGCGATGCGTCAGGTGCTCGACGATCGCGAGGTCATGGGTGATGAAAAGCAGCGAAAGCCCGAGCTCATCCTGCAAATCGGCGAGCAGATTGACGATCTGCGCTTTCACCGAGACATCGAGCGCCGAGACCGCCTCATCGCATATGATCACCTCCGGCTCCGTCGCGAGCGCCCGCGCAATCCCGATCCTTTGCCTCTGCCCGCCCGAGAATTCATGCGGATAACGTCCCGCCGCATCCGCCGGCAGCCGCACCTTCTCCAGAAGGGCGGCGATCCGCGCGGAGAATTCCGCGCGCGTGCGCGCAAGGGCGTAATTGGCGATCGGCTCGGCCAGGATCTCGCGCACGCGGAGCCGCGGATTGAGGCTGCTGAACGGGTCCTGGAACACCACCTGCATCCGCCGTCGAAGCGGCCGCAAACGGCCGGCGGAGAGATGATCGATCCTCATTCCATCCAGCCGCACCTCACCGGCCGTGGGCTTGATCAGGCCCAGGATCGCCCGCCCCACCGTCGATTTGCCGCAGCCCGATTCTCCCACGAGCGAAAGCGTCTCGCCGCGGCCGATCGCGAAGCTCACATCATCGACCGCATGCACCTGCAAGGAATTCTGGCCGGGATATTTCCGCGGCAGAGGGAAATATTTCTTGAGCCTCGTGACCTCGATTACGGGTGCTGCGTCCCCCATCATGCCGGCCCTGCATGATGGCATGCCACCGCCCGCCCCGCCGCATGCCGGCGGAGCGCCGGGGCGGCGCGGCGGCAGATCTCGCTCACGCGCCCGCAGCGCGGGGCAAAGGCGCAACCGGTGATCTTGCGGCGCAAATCCGGCACCTGGCCCGGAATCTCGGCAAGCCGCAGGCGCGTGCCGTTGAGCGCCTCGTTCGCCGCGCCCAGCCGCGGCACCGCGCCAAGAAGCCCCTGCGTGTAGGGATGGAGGGGTGCCGCAAAAATCGCCGCTGTCGGCCCTTCCTCCACCGTCCGCCCGGCATAGAGCACGACGATGCGGCTCGCCATTTCCGCCACCACGCCGAGATCGTGCGTGATCAGCATGATCGCGGCCCCCACCCGCGCCTTGAGATCGCGCATCAGATCGAGGATCTGCGCCTGGATCGTGACATCGAGCGCGGTCGTCGGCTCATCGGCGATCAGAAGCTTCGGGTTGCAGGCGAGCGCCATGGCGATCATCACGCGCTGGCGCATCCCGCCCGAAAGCTGATGCGGGAACGCGTGCAGACCCTGTTCTGGCTCCGGAATGCCGACCAGCGCCAGCATCTCGGCCGCGCGCGCCAGCGCCGCCCGCGCGCCGAGCCCCTGGTGCAGGCGCAGCGTCTCGCCGATCTGCCGTCCCACGCTCAGCACCGGATTGAGCGAGCTCATCGGTTCCTGGAAGATCATGCTGATCTCGTTGCCGCGGATTTTCCGCATCTCGTGCTCGGAGAGCGCCAGCAGATCCTGCCCTGCGAAGCGCACGATGCCCGCGATCCGCGCCGGCGGCTCCGGCACCAGCCGCAGGATCGACATGGCGGTGACGGACTTGCCGCAGCCCGATTCCCCCACCACCGCCAGCGTCTCGCCCGCCTCGATCGTGAGCGAGACGCCGTCCACCGCCCGCACCACGCCCTCGCCCGAACGGAAATGAGTCTGCAGCCGCTCGACCTCGAGCAGCGCCATCAGCGCGTTTTCCTCACCGCCGCGCCTCGCCGCGCGGATCGAGCGCATCGCGCAGCCCGTCCCCGAGCAGATTGACCGCGAGCACGGTCACCGAAAGAAAAAAGGCAGGAAAGAACACGATGAAGGGCTTGACCTGCCAGAGCGCCCGCCCTTCGGCCATGATATTGCCCCAGCTCGGCACGACCGGAGGCGTGCCGGCGCCGATGAAATCGAGGATTGCCTCGATGATCATGGCCGAGGCGCAGATATAGGTCGCCTGCACGATCACCGGGGCCAGCGTGTTCGGCACGATATGCCGCCAGATCAGGCGCGGTGTGCGCGTGCCCGCGGCGATCGCCGCCTCGACGAAGGGTTGCTCGCGCAATCCCAGCACCATGCCGCGCACCAGCCGCGCCACCTGCGGCACCTGAGAGATGGTGATCGCGATGATGACATTGCCGACCGAGCCCTGCGTCAGCGCCATCAGCGCGATCGCCAGCAGGATCGAGGGGATCGCCATCACCCCGTCCATGATGCGCATCAGCACCGGATCGAGCGGACGCACGAATCCCGAAACGAGCCCGATTCCCATCCCGCCCGCCGAGGCGAGCGCGGCCACCGCGAAGCCGACGATGAGCGAGACGCGCGCCCCATAAAGCACACGCGAATAGATATCCCGCCCGAGCATGTCGGTGCCGAACCAATGGCCGGCCGAAACCCCGATCAGCATGTTCGCCGGATCGAGCGCCTCGGGATCGACCGTGCCGAGCCAGGGCGCCGCGAGCGCGAGAAAGATCATCAGCCCGACCAGCGCGCCCCCGATCGCGATGCCCGGATGGCGCAGCACGAGGCCCACAACGCGGCCATGCACCGCGGGCGGCGGCAGGATCTCCGGCAGGACCGAGGCTTCTTCCGGCAACGAGATCTCGCTCACAGCCGGATCCTCGGATCGAAGACGCTATAGAGCAGATCGACGATCAGGTTGATCACGACATAGACGAAGCTGAAGAGCAGCACCACACCCTGAATCACCGGATAATCGCGCTGAAGGATCGCATTGGCGGTAAGCGTGCCAAGGCCCGGAATCGCGAACACCGTTTCCGTCACCACCGTCCCGCCGATCAGGAGCGCCACGCCAAGCCCCGCCACCGTCACCACCGGATTGGCCGCGTTCTTGAGCGCATGCACGAAGAGCACGCCGCCCTGTCCCACGCCCTTGGCGCGCGCCGTGCGCACATAATCCTGCGCCAGCACCTCGAGCATCGCCGCCCGCGTGATGCGCGCGAGAAGTGCCACATAGATCGCGCCGAGCGCGAGTGATGGCAGGATCAGGCTCGCAAGGAAGGGCCAGAATCCCTGGCTCAGCGGCGTGAATCCCTGCACCGGAAGGATCCGCAAAGTAAGCCCGAAGAGATAGGCCAGAAGATAGCCGACCACGAACACCGGCACGGAGAAGCCGAGCACCGCGAAGACCATGATCGCCCGGTCGATCCAGGTGCCCTGCTTCCATGCCGCGATCACGCCGAGCGGCACCGCGAGCGTGATCGCGATCGCCATCGTCAGAATCATCAGCGCAAGCGTCGGCTCGATCCGCTGGCCGATCATTCCGCTCACCGGTTGGCCGGTGAAGACGGAAGTGCCGAGATTGAAATGCACCACCTGCCAGAGCCAGTGCGCGAAACGCACCAGGAAGGGCTGGCTGAGCCCGAGCGAGGCGCGGATCTGCGCGATCTGCTCGGTCGTCGCCTGATCGCCCGCAATGATCGCCGCCGGATCTCCGGGGGCGAGATAGAGCAGCGAAAATACCGTGAGCGCGACGATCCCCATCACGGGAATCGTCGCCAGCACCCGGCGGACGACATAGCTCAGCATCGTCCAATCAGAACCCAGGCCAATTGGCGCTGCGCAACCATTCTTTTGTGCCGCGCAGCGCAAATGGCTTGCAAAGGCTCCGCCTTTGCCCGAGGTCCAGGTAGCAAAGCCCCCTGGTCTCTGCCGTCATCCGTCACGAGACTCTGTTCACACGCGTCGCACATTCCACGGATAGGGCGACGCACCGACGGTCACGCCGGAGAGCGTGCTGCGATAGGCGGTGCGGATATAGAACTGCCCGAGCGGCACGGTCGGCACGTCATGGAAGGCGAGCGCCTGCATCTTCGCCGCAACCGCCTGCCGCGCATCGGTGCTGGTTGCCGTGAGCCAGTCATTGTTCAGCGCCATCATCTCGTCGCTCTGGTACCACCCGAACCAGCCCTTGAGGCCCTGGCCAAGAATGATCGGGTTGACGGCGGGATTGTAGAGCGAGACCCCGAACCACCAGGTGTGAAAAATCGTCCAGCCGCCCTTATCGACCGGCGCCCTGCTCGCGCGCCGCTGCACCACCGTGCCCCAGTCCGTCTCGACCAGATCGACATTGAGGCCGAGTTTCTTCAGCGTGGCATAGGTGATTTCCCCGAAAGGCTGGATCGAGGGAAAATCCGTCGGGTTGATGATGACGATCTTCTGCCCCCCATATTTCGCCGCCTCGATCAGCTTCTTCGCTTCCTCGAGGTCGGGCGCCTTGGCCATGGGGTCGGGGTTGGGCGGAATACCGTAGGTCGTGCCGATCGGAAAAAAGGAATGGCAAATCGTGAAGTTCTTGGGATTGTTCGCGGTCACCGCGCGCATATAGGCCGATTGATCGACCGCCATCATCACCGCCTGGCGCATCAGCACATTGTCGAAGGGTGGAAAGAGAGAATTGAAGCGGAGGCACCCCATATAGCCGGTCGGGTTGCCGGCCCCGAGCACGATATCCTTGTTCGTCGCCAACAGGGGAATGAGGTTGGGCAGCACGAACTCCCACCAATCGACCTCGCCCGATTGCAGCGCCGCCACCGCCGTTCCGGGATCAGGAATGACATGCCATTCGATCCGGTCGAAATTCACGATCTTGCCGCCCGAGGCCCAGCTCGGCTTTTCCGGCCGCGGCACATAGTCGGTGAACTTCGAATAGACCACCCGGCTGCCCGAGACATATTCCTTCGCCTCGAACCTGCACGGGCCGGAGCCGATCACCTGGTCGATCGTGATCGCCTTCGCCGCCGGCTGCGCCGCGATATGCTCGGGCATGATGACCGGCACATTCGCGGCCGGCTTGGCGAGCGCGGCATCGAGCAGCGGGAACGGCGTCTTGAGCCGTATGTCGAAGGATTTGTCGCTCTTCACCACATAGCTGTCGACCGCGGCGGCGAGATCCTCGCCGAACGGATCG
>JASHVY010000246.1 GCA_030044345.1 Acetobacteraceae bacterium
GCGGGCGAGGTCTATCTCAGCCGGCCGGTCGCGCAGAAGCTTGCGCTGATGAATCTCCGCCCTGGTGAGAGCACACTGCGCGGATTGTCCGCCCGCGAACGGGAGGTGCTCACGCTTCTCAGCACCGGACGGAGCCTCGCCGAAGTGGCCGCCGAGCTAGGTGTCAGCTATCGCACCGCCGCCGCGGTCGCCGCACAGATCCGCGCCAAGCTCAACCTTCCCACCATGGCAGCTTTGATCCGCCTCGCAGTCGAGCAGACCGCCGCCGCGCCGCCGGCATGACGGGTGCGATAACCGTCGACATCGCTACGCCTGTCGCTTCCCTTGTCACGCTCACGGAGAGAGGTATGGAAGACGCGCCGAGGGAGATCGCCGCGATCACCGAATATCACGCCCATGTCTATTACGATCCCTCTGACGAGGGGAGCCGCGCCCGCGCGGGCACCGTGCGCGCATGGGTCGAAGCACGATTCCCCGTTCGCATGGGGCGCTGGCACGATGTTCCGGTCGGCCCGCATCCTGGCGCGATGTACCAGATCGCCTTTGCCCCGGAGATCTTTCCCAGCCTCGCGCCGTTCCTGATGCTGAACCGCATGGGGCTCACTGTGCTGCTTCATCCCGAAACGGGCCGACCGCGCGATGATCATACGCGCCACGCCGCCTGGCTCGGCGAAGCCCTGCCCCTCAAGACCGAAATCCTGCCAGAAACCGATAGCCGAAACCGATAGCTGATTTTCGAGAGAGCGTCCTGCTGCCTCTCACAGGCTGCGCTCGGCGGCGATCAGGAATTCGCGATTGCCGGCCGGGCCAAGGACGGGGCTTGGCGTAATGCCGATGACGCGCCAGCCTGGTTGTCCGTCCCACCAGGCGCCGATCCGCTCGCACACCTCCCGGTGCACGACGGGGTCGCGTACCACCCCGCCACGCGAGACCTTGCTCGGCCCCGCCTCGAACTGCGGCTTGATGAGCGCGATCGCCCAGGCGCCCGGCGCGGTCAGCGCGAGCGAGGCCGGCAGAATGCTCGCAAGCCCGATGAAGCTCGCATCGCAGGTCAGGACCCCGATCGGCTCCGCGATGACCTCACGGGAGAGAAAGCGCGCGTTGGTCCGTTCATGCACGATGACTCGCGGATCGCTGCGGAGCTTCCAGGCAAGCTGGCCATGGCCGACATCCACCGCATGCACGCGGAGCGCACCGTGCGTGAGCAGCACCTCGACGAAGCCGCCGGTGGAAGCGCCGATATCGAGGCATAGAAGCCCCTCCGGCGAGAGCCCGAAATACGCGAGCCCGTGAGCGAGCTTGATCCCGCCACGCGAAACCCATGGGTGATCACGGCCCTGAACCGCGAGCTTCGCATCTGCGTCCAACAATTCTCCTGCCTTGGCGACCCGCCGCTCCCCTTCATAGACGAGGCCGGCCAGGATCAGCGCCTGCGCACGCGCGCGGCTCTCCGCCAATCCCCGCTCCACCAGCAGAAGATCGACACGCTGCCGCGTAGGACGAGAGATCAGGCGCCGCGCTCCACCACGTAGCGGGCGAGCGCACGCAGAAGATCCGCCCGCTCGCCGAATGGCTCGAGATGCGAAGCTGCCTGCTCGGCGAGCCGCTCCGCCTGCGCACGCGCCCGCTCCGGCCCGAGAATGGCGACCAGTGTCGCCTTGCCTGCTTCCTGATCCTTGCCGGCCGTCTTTCCCATCTGCTCGGTGCTTGCCTCGGTATCGAGGAGATCATCGGCGATCTGGAACGCCGCCCCCAGCTCGCGCCCGAAATGCGCGAGCGCATGACGCTGCGCCGTCGACGCGCGGCCAAGGATGGCGCCGGCCTCGGCACTGAAATAGATGAGCCGCCCCGTCTTCATCGCCTGCAGACGCGTCACTTCCGGCGCGGTCAGCGCCTGGCCTTCCGCGAGCATGTCGATCATCTGCCCGCCCACCATCCCGCGCGGTCCGACCGCGGCGGCGAAAGCGAGCACGAGCTCGGCCCGCACCTGCGGATCGGCATGCGTATCCGGCTCGGCCAGCACTTCGAAGGCACGGGCCTGAAGCGCATCGCCGGCGAGAATCGCGGTCGCCTCGTCGAAGGCGCGGTGGGTGCTGGGCTTGCCGCGCCTCAAATCGTCATTGTCCATCGAAGGGAGATCGTCATGCACGAGCGAATAAGCGTGCAGCATCTCCACCGCAGCACCCACCCGCGCCGCGCAGGTCGGGTTCACCGCGAAGAGCCCGGCACTTTGCATCACCAGGAAGGCGCGCAGCCGCTTGCCCCCGCCGAGCGCGGCATAGCGCATGGCCTGGTCGAGACGGGCCTCGGGCCCTTCCGATTCCGGCAGCAGCGTGTCGAGCGCCACCCCGACGATCGCCGCCGCATCGGCAAGTGCCCGCTTGAGCGCGGGATCGGCGAGCGAAGCGAGCTCCGCCATCACTCCATCTCCCGTAGCGCCAGGGTGCCGTCCGGTCGCTCGACGATCGCCGCGACCCGCGCCTCCACCTCCGCGAGCTTCGCCTCGCAATGGCGGCGAAGCGCGGTGCCGCGTTCATAGGCGCCGATCGCCTCCTCGAGCTTGAGCTGCCCGCCCTCCAGCCCTTTGACAATACGCTCCAGCTCGGCGAGCGCCTCCTCGAAGGAAAGCTTCTCGACCTCCGGGGGAATTCCGGCCGGGGCCGGGCGTTTCTCGTCCGCCATCCCGATCATCTCCTGTGAGGCCGGCCTGTCGGTCGTCCCTGTCAGTCGTCCCTTGGGGCATCCCCTGGGGTATTCCCGAGAGCGGTCCCCTCTCATCCCGTCATCAACGCCCGGACATGGGCCGCAGCGCTCGCCGCCAGTGCTTCGAGGTCGTATCCACCCTCGAGCACCGAGACGATGCGCCCGCCCGTGCGGGCATCGGCAAGCCGGATCAATTCACCCGTCAACCACGCGAAATCCCCGACCTCGAGGCGAAGCTGAGCGAGCGGATCGGCCTTATGGCCGTCGAAGCCGGCGGACACCAGCAGAAGATCGGGCGAAAACCGTTCGAGCAGGGGGAGGATCCCGGCACCCCAGGCCTGGCGAAAGACCCGGCTGCCGCTGCCGGGCGGCAACGGCATATTGACGATATTGCCCGCGATTCCGTGCTCCTCGGCCGAGCCGGTTCCGGGATAGCACGGGCTCTGATGGCTTGAAGCATAGAAGAGATCGGGGTCCTGGTCGGCGATCGTTTCGGTCCCGTTGCCGTGGTGGACATCGAAATCGACGATCGCAAGCCGCTGGAGATTCCATCGCGCCCGCGCATGAAGGGCTGCGACGGCGACATTGTTGAAGAGGCAGAACCCCATCGGCCGTGAGGGCTCGGCATGATGGCCGGGCGGGCGGACAGCGACGAAGCTTGCCCGCGCCCAGCCTTCCATCACCGCATCGACGCCGGCGATCGCCCCGCCCGCTGCCCGCAAGGCTGCCGCGACACTGCCCGCGCTCACGACCGTATCGACATCGAGCGCGCGATATTCGCCTTCCTCCGGTGCGAGCGAGAGAATCTCCTCGACATAGGATGGGGTGTGCACGCGAAGCAGTGCCTCGCGGCTTGCCTCCGGCGCCTCCTCGCGCAAAAGAGGCGCGAATTCCTCGGCCTCCAGCGCGTGCAGCACCGCCTTCAGGCGTGCCGGGCTTTCCGGATGACCAGCGCCGGGGTCGTGACCGAGGCAGGCGCGGTGGGTGATCAGCGCGACTGCCATGTCAGGTCCCGGCAGCCTCGTCGGTGCGGCGGCGAATCACGAAGCTGAAGACCCCGGCCTCCTCGCTCCAGGCGAGCAGCGCATGTCCACTCTCCCGGCAATAGGCCTGGAAATCGGCGACCGCGGCGCGGTCAGTCGCGAGCACGCGCAGCCGCGCGCCCGGCGGCAGGCTGCGCAGTGCCCGATTCGCCCGCAGAACGGGCAGCGGGCAGCGAAGATCCTTGAGATCGAGTACAGTCTCGGCCATTACCCAGCTATCCTGGGCGAGGGGGCCGGCTTGAGCAAGCGCCGCCCGATGCAGGAAACTGGCACGCATGGAGCGCTATCGTATCGGAGTCGATCTCGGCGGCACAAAGATCGAGGTGGCCGCGCTGAATCGTGACGGAGAGATTGCTTACCGCCACCGGATCGCCACGCCGACCGAGGGGTACAAATACACACTCGAAGCCATCGCGACCCTCGTCGAGCAGGCGGAGGCCGAGCTTGGCGCGCGGGGAACGGTCGGCATGGGCATTCCGGGTGTGATCAGCCCGGCGACCGGCGTGGTCAAGAACGCCAACTCGACTCTCCTCAACGGCCATGCGCTCGATCGCGACATCAGCGCCCGGCTTGGACGCGAAGTCCGTGTCGCCAACGACGCCAATTGCTTTGCGCTCAGTGAGGCGGTGGACGGCGCCGGCAAGGATTCGCGGGTGGTGTTCGGCGTCATCATCGGCACCGGCTGCGGCGGTGGCATCGTCATCGATCGCAAGGTCCATGACGGCCGCAACCGCGTCGCCGGTGAATGGGGCCACACGCCTCTGCCCTGGCCGAGGCCGGAGGAATATCCCGGGCCGCTCTGCTGGTGCGGCCGGCGCAATTGCCTCGAGACGCTGATCTCCGGCCCAGGGCTCGCGGCGGATTGCGACGGGCCAGGCGCACGCGATGCCCATTCCCTGCCCGCCCGCGCGGCCGCCGGCGATGCCAAGGCAGCCGCGGCGCTCGCACGCCATGCCGACCGCCTGGCACGTGGGCTTGCGGTGGTGATCGATATTCTCGACCCGGACGTGATCGTCCTGGGTGGCGGTCTCTCGAACATGCCCCATCTCACCGTCGAGGTGCCCAAGCTGATCCCGCGCCATGTCTTCACCGACGTCGTGGATACACCGATCCTCCGCAATGTTCATGGCGATGCCTCGGGCGTGCGGGGCGCTGCCTGGCTGTGGCCGGAATAGCGTGATGACCGCAGGTGCAATCACCGCAGGTCTGAATCACGCGGGAAAACAATGACCGAGAGGGGGATGAGTGAGCGCAAGCGACCTCATCCCGCTCTGGGGACGCATCCTCCCACCCTTTGCCGGGATTGCTTCGCTCTCGCGGAGGCCCCTGCCAGAAGGCGTGCCTGTATCAATTGCGGCAGCCTCCGCCTCGTCTGCCATGCCGAGCTCACAAAGCTCACCATCGCCCATGTCGATTGCGACGCCTTTTTTGCGAGCGTCGAGAAACGTGACCGTCCGGAACTCGCCGCACGGCCGGTGATTGTCGGCGGCAGCCGTCGCGGCGTGGTCGCCGCCGCCTGCTATGTGGCGCGTCTCTCGGGCGTGCGAAGCGCGATGCCGATGTTCCAGGCCCTCTCGCTCTGCCCGGATGCCGTGGTCCTGCCGCCGGATTTCCCAAAATATGCGGCAGCCGCACGCGCCATTCGCGCGCGGATGCTGGCGTTGACGAAGCAGATGCAGCCGCTTTCGATCGATGAGGCGGTGCTTGATCTCAGCGAGGCTGCCGACAGCGGCGTTTGTCCCGCGATCCTGCTCGCCCGTTTCGCCCGGGCAGTGGAAACCGAGCTCGGGCTTACCGTCTCGATCGGTCTTGCCCCGAACCGTCTGCTCGCCAAGCTCGCGGCCGGGCGGGACAAGCCGCGGGGCTTCGCCGTGATCGGGGCGGCGGAGGCGTGCGCCGTGCTGGCGCCGCTTTCGGTCCGGGCGCTGCCCGGCGTCGGCCCGGTGCAGGAGCGCCATCTGGCGGCGCGCGGCATCCTCCGTCTCGCCGATCTGCA
>JASHVY010000247.1 GCA_030044345.1 Acetobacteraceae bacterium
CGGAACCGGCACGGCAGGCGGCGGCTCGCCAAAGGAAAGGCGGATGCCGCCATTGAGCACCCAGCCACGAAAACCGCCATCATCGGCGACATTACTCTGCCAGGCGGCGTCACCATAAATGGCGATGTGCCGGCTCAAGGTTCCGGTGATGCCGCCGCCAACCTGCAGCGCCGTGCCGGGCGTTCCTGTCCCGAAAGGAATCCCGCTCAGCACGACATCGGAGGAACCGCCGATGCCCTGCAGCAGGTTGGCCTTGAAATAGGGCGTAAAGAGCATGCCATTATCGGTCTCGAATGGCCGCTTCAGCCGGAAGCCCAGGCGGAAAACGCCCTGGTTGGGGTTGCCCATATCGACATCGATGCCATCCACGTCGGTGCGGTTGGGAAAGTTGAGATGCTGAAAGACCAACTGAGCCTGAGGCTCGAATGACAAATGTTCCCACGGCAGCGCGAACGGAATGCCGGCTTCGATGGAGGCCGCGACCGAAGTGCCGTTGATCCCGGTGGTCTCGCCACGGTCCGCCGTGGTGTAGCGCCCATCGAACATGCCGCCCATGACGATGCCATCGACATACCAGCCGGAATTGGCCTGCCATGTCGCAATGCCGGCGACGCTTTCCGTATTGAAGAGTGCCTTGCTCTCTCCGTCGATCGCGGAAGGCTGCATCCAGAGCCGCCCGAGCGTGCCGGCAAGGCCTACGCGGAGCGTGCCGTCATCGTTGCGGGTCGGCATCCAGTTGGCGCCGAACTGAACGGCGCTGTAGTCGAGGCTGAAATTATATCCGAAGGCCTGGAAGCTGCGGTTGGTGGTGTAGTTGAGGAGCCCGCCATAGACGCGCACGAACGCCTCGGCCTCCGGATCGTAGCCGAGGGTCTGGTCATCGCGGATTTCCCCGAGTCTCCGGTGCAGGCTGTCGATATCGAGGAAATTGGTCTCGAAGAGCGCGCGCGGCGTCGAGAGATAGGCCGGCACCTGAGGCGCGACCTCGGGGCGCGAGTCCGCCGGGAATGGCGGATCCCCCGCCGATGGGCCCGGATCGGGCGGGATTTGGTCGGGCAGCGTCGGCGGCGGGAGCGGCTCTTCCGGGACGGTGGTAGAGGGCGGCGTCGTGGTTGGGGGTGTCGTGGAAGGCGGCGTCGTGGAAGGTGGTGTCGTCGTCGGAGGCGTGGTGGTTGGAGGTATCGTGGTCGGGGGTGTCGGCTCGGGGGGAACCACGCCGCCGGGATCGACATAGGCGCTTTGCAGCCGGTAGTCCCAGTGCGTGGCTTGGTTGCCGACGAGCGTCTGGGCGGGGGTGGCGGCGCCGAAGGGCGCGCCGGGGCCATAGGCGTTGAGGTGGTACGCGAAGGGCGTGCCGCCGGTGATATAGCCGTCCGGGAGGGTAAAGGCGCCGGCGGTGGAGCTGCCGGCCACCTGGACGACGGAGATGCCGTCCGCAGGATCGGGCACGCCGGTGAAGGAGGTGATGGCGCCGTCGCCCCCGGCATTGACGATCTCGAGCGTGGTGGTGCCGCTGGCATTGCCCTGCACCAGCAGCCGGTCGGTGAACTGGTTGGAGAGCGGTCCGCCCGCGTTCAGCAGCGTGTTGAGGGAGACGACGCCGTTATCGCCGCTGTAATTGCTGCTCACCGTAAGCGTTTTGAAGGCGCCATCCGCGGCGGGCGGTGTGAAATCGATCCGGCTTGCGTTGTTGGCGAGCGTGGTGACGTTGGACGAACCGGTCATCGTCCAGGTGGTGTCGTCGTTCAGCGAGACGTCCGAGGTGCTGCCGGAATCCGTGAGGATGGCGCCGGTGAGGTGCGAGGTAGCGGCATCCAGGGTGGCGATGGCGGGCGCGGCGGTGGTGAGTAGGAGGCCGTTATTGCCGATGACGCTTGACCCGTTCACGGTGATATTCGCATGGGTGCCCTGGATGCGGAACGCATCCGCCGCCGAGCTGATCGTCGCGGAGCCGATCTGCAACGTGTTCGTCGCACCCGCCGATCCCTGCGCAAGAAAACCGTGGCTGCCCGCGCCGGTGGTCGTCACGCTGCCGCCATTGATGGTCAGCCCACCGCCATTCTGGATAACACCGCCCGGCGCCGAAGCGCCGGACGTCTCAGTGGTCATGTCCGTCGCGCTGATCGTGCCGCCGGAAGCATTGAAGCCCGCGGATCCGGCCCCCGTCGTGGTGACCTTGCCGCCGCCGTTCAGCGAGACCGTGCCGCTGCTATCCGCATCGACGGCGGCTCCATTGGCCCCGCTCGTGGAAACCGTGATGCTGCCGGTCCCGGTAATGGTGCTGTTGCTGCCGGTCGCCTGGAGTCCCAAGGCCCCGCTGCCGCCGGTGCTGACGCTGGTGCCATCGCCCAGCGTGACCGCGCCGGCCGTATCTGCCCGCGCGCCGACGCCGCTCGTGCTCGCCGGGACGGAGATGGTCACGCCATCCGCGGTGAGCGTGCTGCCGGCGCCGCTCGCCACCACCGCACGCTCGTTGCTGACATTGGACGGCATGGTGACACTGCCGCCGGAGAGCGTCACGGCACCACTGCTTGTCGCCTCGGCGCCGATATCATTGCCCGTGCCGGCCACCGTGATCGTGGTGCCCTGATTCGCCGTGAGCGTGCCGGCATTGGCCAGCACCCCCACTTTGCTCCCGCCGCTGCCGGTCATGGAGATGGTGCTGTCCGTCAAGGTCACCTGGCCATTGCTGAGCGCCCTGGCCCCGACGGACGCATCACCCCCAGCGAAATTCACTGTCGTCCCGGTCGCGCTCAGCGTGCTCGGCGTGCCGTTCGTCGCCTGCCCATCGGCCTGCAGGGCCGTCGTGCCGCCGCCATTGGCCGTGATATTGACCGTGCTGTCGGTGAGCTGAACATTCGACCCGAGTGTGGCGCGCGCTGCGGAATCATTGCCGCCGCTGCTGTTCAGCGTGATGGTGATATTGTTCCCTTCGATCTCGCTGCCGGGTCCGGTCGCGAACAGGCCCCTGTTGCCGCCGCCCCCGAGAAGATTGACCTCTGTGCCGTCATCCAGAACGATCTTACCGCCATTCTGGGCGATCGCGGCCGTCGCCCCGCCGTTCGGCGCGTTCAGGATGACTTGCCCAGTTTGAGCCGTGATCGTGCTGCCGCTCCCGTCGGCGAGCAGCAAGGTCGCGCCACCCTGGCTGGTCGTGATGGTCGTCGCCGCCCCTGTGAAGTTTATGGTTCCTCCCCCTTGCGCCGTCAC
>JASHVY010000027.1 GCA_030044345.1 Acetobacteraceae bacterium
CATCGTGTAGTAGCCGACCAGCCCGACGAGCTCGACCATTCCCTTCTCGCCGAAGCGCGCGAGCCCGCGCCTGAACAGCGCTTCCTCGATCCCGTAGCTCTGGCAGAGCGCGCGGGCGAGCGCATAGGTCAGCGCCTCGTCCTCGTCCGTGAAGACCGGCTCGGCGCGCGCGGCGATCGCATCCGCGATTGCGGGCAGAAGCCCCGCCTTCTCCGCGATCGGACGGTGTATGTACCACTCGACCTGCGCGGTCGTCGCCCGCGCCGTGACCAGGATCGCAAGCTCCCGGAGCTTCGCCGGCAGCTCGGATTCGAAACGCAGAAAGGCGCCCAGCCGCTGCGCCGGATCGGCAAGGCCGGGACTCTTCAGCCAGAACGGCACCTGACCCGCCACGCTCCCGCGCGGCCCGGCCAGCACCGCGTCATAGACACGCCGCTGCTCCTCATCGAGCTTTTCCACTTCGATCGGCGCCAGCCGGCTCATTCCATGCTCCTTCCCATCCGCTCTACCCTCGAGGCTTCCGGCACCCTACCATGGTCCGATACGGATCGAGAGGAAGCCATCTTGCTCGAACGCATGCTCGCCGGCTTCATCCGCGAAGGCCGCCTCACCGTGCTCACCGAAGGTCGCCGGGCGCTTTCCTTCGGCGCGCAAGCGGAAGGTATTGCGGATGTCACCATCCGTTTCCGCAGCCGCGCGAGCTTTCTGCGGGTGGCGCTCCGCCCCACCCTTCACTTCGGTGAAGCCTATATGAACGGCGATCTCGTGCTCGAGCAAGGCACGCTCGCCGATCTCTTCGCCCTCGTCGGGCGCAATCTCGGCAACCGCGAGCGCGGGCGGCGCGGTCCGCTCGCCCGCGCCTTCCGGGCCCTGGCCCGACGGTTTCAGCAGCATAACCCGATCGCCGCCGCGCGGCGCAACGTCGCCCATCATTACGATCTTTCGGAAACTCTCTTCCGCCTCTTCCTCGATTCCGATCTCAATTATTCCTGCGCCTATTTCCCGAGGCCCGATCTCTCGCTCGAGGAGGCGCAACGCGCCAAGCAGCGCCATATCGCCGCGAAGCTCCTGCTCGCGCCCGGCCAGCGCGTGCTCGATATCGGCTGCGGCTGGGGCAGCCTCGCGCTCGCGCTCGCCCGCATGGAAAAAGTGAGCGTGGACGGTGTCACGCTTTCGACCGAGCAGCATGCCCGCGCCACCGCGCGCGCCGAAGCCGCCGGCCTCGCCGATCGCGTCCGCTTCTCGCTCATCGATTATCGCGAGGTCAAAGGCACCTATGACCGGATCGTTTCGGTCGGCATGTTCGAGCATGTCGGCTCGCCGCATTATGAGAGCTTCTTCGCGACGATCCGCCGCCTTCTCGCCCCCGACGGCGTCGCCCTGATCCATTCGATCGGACGCATGGATGTTCCCGGCCTCACCGATCCCTGGACGCGCAAATATATCTTCCCGGGCGGCTATGTCCCCGCGCTCTCCGAGGTTCTTCCCCCGGTCGAGCGGGCAGGACTCTGGGCCACGGATATCGAGATCCTGCGCCTGCATTATGCCGAGACGCTCCGCCACTGGCGCGAGCGCTTCCTCGCCAAAAGGGCCGTGATCCGCGATATCTATGACGAACGGTTCTATCGCATGTGGGAATTCTATCTCGCCGGCAGCGAGATGGGCTTTCGCCATGGCGGGCTGATGGTCTTCCAGCTCCAGCTCGCCCGCCACGTCGATACGGTGCCGCTCACACGCGATTATATCCGCGCCACCGAAGCGGCCCTGCCGGCGTGACGAGACTTCCCCCGATATGAGCGGCGCGGCATCCCCTGGCTCCGCAGGCGGGCTTCCGCGCCTCACCTGGCCCACCCAAGGCCTCGCGCGATCCATGGACTGCCCGCAATGCGGCGCACCGGGCGAGAAGCCCGTTCTGGTCACGGTCGCTTGGCACACCCGGGACAATCCGGACCGGCGCAATGCGGTTCTCGCCTGCCCTGCCTGCGGTGCCGCGTTTTATGACGACCGCACCCCGCCCGATTACACCGACCCGAACATCGCCGAGCATGGCCGCACCGAATTCTATCTTCAGCAGGGCACCGGGCTCTGGCATAGCGGCGGCCTCCTCGCCCGCATCCCTCGTCCCCCAGGCACGCGCTATCTCGAGGTCGGAAGCGGCCTCGGCTTCGGGCTCGATTTCGCGATTCACGGGCTCGGCTGGCAGGGCAGCGGCTTCGATCCCTCGCCGATTGCCGAAGCCGGCCGGAGGCGCCTCTTCCTGCCGATCACGCGGGATTATTTCCGCGGCACCGCATCCGGCGCCTTCGATGTTCTGATGGCCGCCGAGGTCATCGAGCATGTCCCCTCCCCGCGCACGTTTCTTCTCATGCTGCGGGACTCCCTCGCCGTGGACGGCATCCTCGTGCTCACCACGCCGGACGCCGCCGCGATCCGCCCGCAAACCTCCTCCGGCGCGCTCGTCCCGCTGCTCTCGCCCGGCCTCCATCTCATCCTTCAGAGCCGGGCGAGCCTTGCCCGCCTGCTTGCGGAATGCGGCTTCGATCACGTCACCATCGAGCAGGATTCCTTCTCGCTCATCGCCTTCGCCTCGCGCACCCCGTTTGCCCTCCGCACCGACCGCGCGGAAGCCCGCGCCCGCTATCGAAGCTGGCTTCGCGATCGCGCCGCGCACTTCGCGCAGGATCCCGGGCTGCAGATCGCCTTCGCCGGCCACGCGCTCCTCGAAAGCGTGAACGACGCCGACTTCGCAACCGCCCGCGCCGTCATCCCCACGCTCACGCATCGTCTCGCGCGGCATTTCGGCATCGCGATCGACACCCCCCTGCCCTTGCCGGCGGCGATCCACCAGGCCTCGCTCGCTGACCTCGTCGCTTTGATGCCGCTCAATCTTCCGGCCATTCTCTATGCCCGGGCGATCATGCGCGTGCTCGAAGGCGAGCCCCGCGCCGCGGTCCGCCCGCTCTTCGCCGCCGCCGCCGAGGCCGCCCGCGCGCTCCGCGGAGCGCTCGCGGCCGCGATGCTCGAGGATGGGGAAACGGAGGATCTCGGCTGGACCGCTGCGGCCGAGGCTCTGCTCTGCGATGCCGAAACCGACGCCCCCGGCCTGCTGGCGGGCCTCGCGGAACTTCCGCCGGCACCCGGAGAGGGTGCCGGGCGA
>JASHVY010000248.1 GCA_030044345.1 Acetobacteraceae bacterium
GAGGCTGAGCTCGCCCTCGTCATTGGCACCAAGGCCAGCTATGTCTCCGAGGAACGGGCCCTCGATCACGTGGCCGGCTATTTCATCTGCAATGATTATAGCGAACGCGAGTTTCAAGGCAGCTTTGGTGGGACTATGATGAAGGGCAAAGGTGCCGACAGCTTCGGGCCTATCGGGCCCTGGTTCGTCAGTAAGGACGAGGTGCCCGATCCTCAGAACCTGGATATCTGGCTTGAAGTGGACGGTGTCCGCTATCAGAACGGCAACACGCGGGATATGATTTATAATTTGCGGACTCTTATCTCTCATGTGAGTCAGTTCATGACGCTGTTCCCAGGGGACATTCTGACGACGGGCACGCCAGCCGGCGTCGCGGCTGGTATGAAGCCGCCAAAATGGTTAAAGCCTGGTCAGAAGGTTCGGCTTGGTGTCGAAGGTCTTGGCGAACAATTGCATAACGTTGTTCAAGCCTAGCCTCTCTATTTCCATGACCTCGTGAAACCCGAGCGGCATCGCAAGGGCATCAGATCAGGAAAATATTGCTGACTGAGGCAATCTTCGGGAGGAAACTCTGTTATGGTTAATGCCACCACCTCGAAATTACCGACACGGAAGATCGGCCGCACCAACGTAACAGTGACGGAGCTGGGGTTGGGCACCGCCCCGCTCGGCGAAAATATTGGCATTATCGAGGAGGAAGAGGCACGCTCGCTGCTGCAAGCAGCATGGGATGGCGGCGTCCGCTATTTCGATACTTCGCCCTGGTACGGCAAGGGCCAAGCGGAGCATCGCGTAGGCCGCCAGTTCTATCGCCAACCGCGCGACGCGTTTGTAATCTCGACCAAGATCGGGCGCATCCTTCACCGGCCGTTAAAATTTCCGATTTATCGTGACGAATGGATCGGTGGTCTCGAATTCGATTGCTATTTCGATTATAGTTATGATGGGATCATGCGGTCCTTTGAGGACAGTCTGCAACGTCTTGGCATCAATCGCGTCGACACGTTGCTTATCCACGATCTCGATCCTTGGCATTTCAAGATGGAAACCAAGGTTACCGCTTACATGAATCAGCTCTATACGAGCGGTTGGCGTGCGCTCGAGGAGCTGCGCGATCAGGGTGTGATCGGCGGCATCGGCGCTGGGTTCAATCTCGGGCCGACGATTAACCGCTACCTCGAGATGTTCGATATGGATTTCTTCCTGATTGCCATGCGTTACACGCTTCTTGAGCAGGATGTGCTCGACAGCGAGTTTCCAAACTGCGAGAAGCGTAACGTCGGCATCGTTATCGGTGGGACATACAATTCCGGTATCCTGGCGACCGGCGCCATCCCAGAGGCGCGCTACAACTATGCGCCAGCCGGCCCCGAAGTGAAGGCACGCGTCGCCAAGATGGAGGCGGTCTGCAAGCGATATAATGTGCCCCTCGCTGCCGTCGCTCTGCAGTTCCCACTAGGGCATAAGATCGTGGCGGCTGTGATTCCGGGTGCCATCTCGACGGAACAGGTGAAGCAGAATCTCGCAGCCTTCAACCATAAGATCCCTCAGGATTTGTGGGCAGAGCTCAAGCACGAAAAACTTATTCGCGAGGATGCTCCGACACCCAAGCGCTGACTTGGAGCTCCCTGGAAAAAGACGACTCGTTGAGAATCGCCTTTGAGGAGGAGGGCGCAAAAGGCGACATGGGTCATTGCTTCGAAGGTTTTGAGGTGTCGCTCGCCGTTTTGAACAGAGCGAAACACCGATTCGTTCGGGGGAGTATGCAAAACTGGCGAGGGTTCACGCCATGATAGGGATTGGCTTCGGGTCATTCGTCGGCCAAAAGTCCGAATAACGAATTCGAAACCACGATTCAAAAGTACCGTCGAGAGTGGCGACACAAGCATCAAGGAAAGGTCGGACAGTCCTTCTGTTCCAGCGTGTCTGTTGCTTATCTTCGGGTCGTGGAACGCGCCGGGGAGGCGCCCCACAATCTCGAAGCCCAAAGCTTGCTACAAGCGCATAGAGCGGTCGGCGGGATTGACAACGAGGTTGAGCTGCATCGCCCTGAAGCCGCGCGCCCGAGCACGGTCGATGGCGTGACGTTTTTCCAAGCGCTGAAGTCCATCCGAAGAGCGTCGAGCTTCTCATTGGCGAGCCTGAAGGCGTCAGGCCCGAGCAGGAGATGGGCCGGCGGATGGTCGGACACGGCGACTTGTAAAATTGCCTTCGCCGCCTTTTTCGGGTCGCCCTGCTGATTGCCGCTCGTAGATGTGCTGCGATCGTGCCGCGGACCCAGACTCTCGACACGGACGCCTTCAAGCGGCTCCGCCGTGAATCAGACGCTGGCCATACCCCTTGGCCATACCCCTCCAAAGAGGTCCGCCACGTGGACGTTCTGGCGGTTTGGTCGAGATTGGCCCCATTGTCGGTGAGTTCAGTCACGTTCCAGCGCCCTTGAGAATGAAGAGCCAAGCAATGGCGGCATCGCTTGACAACCAAGAACAAATCATAAACATTTCCCTTCACCAAGAGGCGACGGATCCCGTGCAGGCTGCAAGCAATGCCACTGAGCTGTTCCGGCACGTCAGTGCCGAGAAAGCCGCTCTCTATCGGTGTGTCATGGACGTCTTCGCCGCGGCGAAGCGGCAGTTCCGGCTGCAATTGAGGCCTGACGAGGTCCTGGCCGAAGCCCGATGGCCGGGGCTGCCGCCGCGCATCGAGGAGGTCAATCTTGCTCTGGTTCAGCTCACCGATTGGGGCAACCTCGAATCGCACCCGGACACGGCGCGGGTTTCTACCCTCAGCGACTTCTATCGCGCGCGCTTCCTCTATCGGCTCTCGCAGGGCGGCGAGGCGGTGGAAGCGGCGTTGGCTGTTTTCGTTCAGACGCTTCAGCGCCGGGCCGAGCTCCAGACAGTGGCGCTCGAAGACATCACCAGCCGCCTCCGCGCGCTCGCCGCCCTTGCGAGTGGCGCCGAGGTCGACGTGGCCAAGATTCATGAGCCGATGCGCGATCTGGTGCGCGTCTTCGAGGGATTGGCGGAGAATGCACAGGCCTTCATGGCCGGCGTCGCGCGCAGCATCGAACTGCAGCACGCAGACGCTGGGACGGTGGCGAGCTACAAGCGCCGACTGATCGATTATCTCGAGCGATTCATGGGCGATCTGGTGCGACGCTCAGACTCCATCGCGCGGCTCATCGTTACGCTGGATCCCCGCATCGATGCCCTGCTCGAGCAGATTGTCGAGCGTGAGGCGCGCGATGCCGCACCGGGCGACACGCAGGA
>JASHVY010000249.1 GCA_030044345.1 Acetobacteraceae bacterium
CCAAGGCATCGTGCCGGCCGGCGCGTGGCAAAGCGCCCGGTCCCTCGGGGCCTGGACACTCGTTTCCTGCATCGTCGCCCCGGCCTTCGATTTTGCCGGGTTCACGCTCGCCCCACCCGGCTGGACGCCGCCCGGCTGATTGCGACTGAGGCCGCCGGCGCGAGCGGCAGCCAGCCCTGGCGTTCGCGCCAGTCCGGCGCGAGTCTGGCGAAGCGCGCGAGCGAGAGCTTGCCGATATCGGTGAAGCGGCATTCTCCCTCGAGCACGAGGTCGCGGATGGCATGGCCGCTGGCCGGTGAAAGCCCGAAGCCCACGCTCGACATCGTGGCGATCGTGACATTATCGGGATCTTGCAGCCGCTCGATCACCGGCCGGCCGTCCGGTGTATTCTCGATGATGCCGGCCCAGGAACGAATCACCCGCACATGCGCAGCCTTCGGGAAAAGCTCGACGAGGCGGCGCGAAAGGCTGCGCAGGAGCGGCGTCGAGGGCCGGGCCGGCGGAATGCGATGATCCTCGAGCCATTCATGCGGGCCGCCGCCATAGGCGAGATTGCCGCGCAGCGTCTGCCGCCCATAGAGCCCGTTTCCGTCCGCTCCGCCGATCGGCATCAGGGGCAAGGGCTCGGTGACGATCATCTCGGCGCGCGCAACGGCGAGCGGCACATCGGCCCCGACCTCGCGCGCCAGCATCCCGGTCTGCGGCCCGGCGGCGATCACGAGCGCATCCAGCGGAACATTGCCGCGCGTCGTCTCGACGGAGATGGCACGATCCCCCCGGCAGCGAATGGCGGTGGCCTCGGCATGCTGGAGGATTCTCCCGCCGAGATCCTGGATCGCCCAGGCATAGGCCTGCACCGTGCGCTGCGGATTGGCATGGCCGCCGAAATGAAAATGGATGCCGCCGAGTGCATTCTCGCCAATCAGCGGAACGCGCTTCTCGAGCTCGCGCCGATCGAGCTCGGTGGCGGTGAAGCCGAAGCCCGCGGCGATGCGCGCCGTGCGGCGAAAGCGGGCGAGCTGCGCCGCGTTCAAGGCGATGCCGATGCGCTCGCGGCGATATTCGGTCGGGTAGCCGAGCAGCCTGTCCATCTCGGGCCACAGGCGCTGCTCTTCGAGAAAGAGCGGGCTCTGATAATGGGTGCAGCCGCCGCCATTGCGCCCCGAGGCTTCCCAGCCGACGATGAAGCGTTCGATCACCGTGACATCGGCGCCCGCGCGCGCCAGCCACCAGCCCGCGGAAAGCCCGGTGACGCCGCCGCCGATGATGACGATTTTCGGCCCCTTCTTCTCCGGCTTTTCCCCCAGCACCCGCGTTTCGCTCATTCCGCCTCCCTCTCGCCGAGGCCGAAATCGCTGACATAGGCCTCGCGTTCGGTGCCGATATCGGCGTAGGGCGTCCATTGCGTGGAGATGCCGAACCAGGCGTCCCAATGCTTGCGCATCTCCTTCGTCTCATCGGAAGCCGCGAGCACCGAGAGCGGCAGCGGCCGCACCGGCGCGCGCCAGCTTGGCAGCGGAATGGCGCCGATCTCCGCGTTCGAGCCGAGGGCGAGCAGCAACGCGATCTGCTCGCGACAGCGCCGCCCCTGGCAGGCGCCCATGCCGGCGCGCGTCAGCCGCTTGACCTGGTCCTGGTTCACCGGCCCGTCGGCAAGCAATGTGCCGAGATCGCGCGCCGTCATGGCGGGCGGACGGGAACCGAGATAGCGCGGCGGCTGAACGCCGAGCAGATCGGCCCGCGTGACCTCCTCGCATTGGCAGGCCATCACCGCGAGCCCACCCGCGGCGACGAGCGCGCGCATCCAGTCGCGCTGATAGGCGTCACAATCCGCTTGGCAATCCGCTTTGGGCGGATCGGTGATCGCGGCTTCGGAAAGATCGAGGGCGGCGCGCGCCGCGAGGCGGCCCGAGTGCCGGGCGAAGCCGGGGTCGTCCACCGGACCAAGGCCGGCCACATCGCCGGCGACGAAAATATCGGGAAGCGAGGTGGCGGGTGGCGCGCCCTCGGGCACGAAGCCGCCGCGCTCCGGCTGCGCGACAAGCCTGGCGCCGAGCACGTCGAGAAGCTCGATATTCGGAACGCGCCCGATCGCAAGGCAGATCGTGTCGCATGCAACGTGGACTTCCGGGCAAATTTCCGGGCGAATTTTTGGGCGAATTTTTGGGCCGCCGCCGACCGGCGCGAGCACGGCCGCGCGCACGCCCGTTTGATCCCCCTCGGCACGCAGAAGGACATGGCCGGCAAAAAGGGGAAATGCACCGGGCTCGGCTTGCGCCTCCGCCCGCACCTCGACGAGCCCCGCCACTTCGAGGCCATGCGCGATGGCGAGATCCGCGCTCGCCCGCGCGAGCGCGCCCGATCCCAGGATCAGGATGCGCCGGCCATTGAAGGCGCGATATTTGCCGAGCATCGCCGCAAGCCCGTTCGCGCCCACCACGCCGGGAAGATGCGAGCCCGGAAAGAAGAAGCAAAGATCGCGCGCGCCGGCGGCGATGATCAGTTTCTGAAAACCGATCATGGACGATGCGGCTTCGTCCGCGATCCCGACCACATTGCCCGGCAGCGAAGCGAGCGCCGGCCCATTGACGAAGGCGCCCCAGGCATAGGTGCCGAGCCGGACATCGACACCCAGATCGAATGCCTCCTCGAGCGCGGGGATCGAAGCAGCGACGGCTTCGGTGAATCTCTCCTTGCTGCCGCTCGCGCCTGCCATGCGTCCGCCGAAGAGAAGCGGCACGTCGAGCCCGATGAGCGCGCCGGCCACGGGATTTTCATCCACCAGCACCACTTTGGCCCCGGCACGCGCGCCTTCGATCGCCGCTTCGATCCCGGCCGGTCCGGCGCCGATGACGAGAAGCTCCGTTTGCCCGGTGGGCCTCGCGTATTTGCCGCCGATCGATTTCGGGTCCTGCGTCATGCGCGTTCTCAGACTGCTTCAGACTGCTTCCAGGGCCTGGCCGAGATCGGCAAGCAGATCATCGATATGCTCGATCCCGACCGAGAGCCGCATCGTGCCTTCGGTGATACCGGCCGCCGCGCGCCGCTCCGGCGGCACATTGTAGTGCGTCGTGCTCGCCGAATGGCAGATCAATGTCTCGGTGCCGCCGAGCGAGACGGCGAGCTTGATCAGCCGAAGCGCATCGAGCATGCGGAACGCCTCCGCCTCGCCACCCTTGAGCGCGAAGGAAAAGGTCGAGCCGGCGCCGCGGCATTGCCGCGCATAGACCGGCGCACGCCTTGGGTCCTCGGCGGCGAAGCCGAGATAGGTCACCTCCGCGACCTTGGGATGGGCGCGAAGAAAATCGGCGATCGCAGCGGCATTCCCGGCGGCGCGTTCGGTGCGCAGGCCGAGCGTTTCGAAGGAACGCAGCAGGAGCCAGCTCGTCTGCGGATCGAGATGGCTGCCGAGCAGCATCCTGAGCCGCTTGAGCATGGCGATCTCAGCTTCACGGCCGCTCACCCCGCCGGCCAGAAGATCGGAATGTCCACCGGCATATTTGGTGAGCGAGGTGATGCAGAGATCGGCGCCGTGCGCGAGCGGGGATTGCAGGAAGGGGCCGAGGAATGTGTTATCTACCGAAACGATCGGCCGGTGCCCCTGACGCTCGCCGAGCTCTGCGGCAAGCGCCACGGCCGCCT
>JASHVY010000028.1 GCA_030044345.1 Acetobacteraceae bacterium
CCGGGCACGCCCTGGGCGAGCCAGGCGCCGCGCTCCAGCACCATGGCGAGCTTGCTGCCGGCGCGGCGGGTGGAGAGGATGCCGAGCGGGAGTGCCAGAACGAGGGTAAGGGCGGCGCCGGCGAGCCCGAGGCCGATCGTCGTCAGGGTCGCGCGAAGGACGGCGCCGGCGGAGACCTCGTCGGGCGTGATCGCGGCCGCGCCGTGGCGCGTCAGCCAGTAGAGGATCATCCCGAGCGGCAGGCCGATCGCGAGCGCGAAGAGGGCGGCGAGGGCAGCGAAGCACGGAAGGCGCCAGGGGCCAAGCCGATAGGGAGCGGTCGGGCGCCGCACCCCGCTTCCGAGCCGGGAATAGCGCACGCGCCGGCGGAGCGCCTGCTCCGCGGCGAGGCAGGCCAAGCAGATGACGAGCAGCACGACCGCGAGCGCCGCCGCCTCGTCGCCGCTGAAGCCCGCCTGGTAGGCGGCGTAGATCTCGGTCGTGAAGGTCCGGAAGCGCATCAGCGCGAAGGCGCCGAACTCGACGAGCGCGTTGAGCGCGACCAGGAGCGCGCCCCCGAACATGGCCGGAAGCAGCTGCGGCAGCACCACGCGGCGGAAGGAGGCGCCCGCCGAGCAGCCGAGCGAGCGGGCGCTGTCCTCGAGTGCCGGGTCGAGGCCGCGCAGCGCCGCCGCGACCGGCAGATAGACCAGGGGGAAATAGGAGAGGGCGGTCGCCAGCAAGGCACCCGCGAACCCCTCGAGCTCCGGGCTCAGCGAGACCCAGGCATAGCTCGCGATGAAGGCGGGCACCGCGAAGGGCGCGGCGGCGAGGGCGGAGAAGGCGCGCCGCCCCGGCAGGTCGGTGCGCTCGACGATCACCGCCGCCGCGGTGCCGATCACCATGCCGATGAGCGCGGTCGCGAGTGTCAGCAGCACGGTGTTGGTGAGAAGATCCGCGACCAGCGGGCGGACGAGCAGGGCCAGGATATGATCGAACCCGGCGTCGAGCGCGTCCGCCACCGTGATCACGATCGGCACGGCGACGAGAAGGGCCGGAATGGAAGCCGGCGGGATCAGCGCCCGCGGCGGCAGCTCGGCGCGCGGGGCGGCCTCCCCGAGGGCGTCATTCCCGGTGATGGACCGCCCGCTCATCGCCTCAGATGAGACCCGCTTCCTGGAGAAGCTTGGCCGACTCCTGGTCATCGCCGAGCTCGGTGGGCGCGATCGCCGGCGGATGAAGATCGGCGTAAGGCGTCAGCATCGCGTTGGGGGCCACGCCGGCGGCCAGCGGGTATTCGTAATCGACGCTGCTCTTTCCCAGCATTTCCTGCGCTGTCTTGCTCACGAGAAAGGCGAGGAAGCGCTGCGCCGCCTCCTGGTGCCGCGACGAGGCGAGCATCGCGGCGCCGGAGATGTTGATCAGATTGCCGACATCGCCAGGCGTGAAACGGGCGATCCTGCTATGCGTCTTGTCCGCGCCGAGCTCGGTGGCCAGCCGCGCCCAATAATAGTTGTTGATGATGCCGGTCGCGACGCTGCCGCGATTGACCGCGGCAACCACGCCCTCGTCATCGTCATAGATTTTCGCATTGGCGCGCAGCCCTTTCAGCCAGGCCAGCGCCTTCGTCTCGCCCTCCGCATGGATCACCGCGCCGACCAGCGGCAGGAAGTCCGAATCGCTCGGTGCGATCGCGACCTTGCCCTTCCAGGCGGGCAAAGAGAGGTCGAGGAGCGAGTGCGGCAGGTCCTGCTCCTGGATCAGGGAGGGATTCCAGGCCAGCACATTCTGCCGGGCGAGCACGCCGAGCCAGAGACCGTCTGCGCCGTTATCCTGCTCTGGAACCAGGGCGAGGGTCGCCGGCGCAACGGGAGCCAGCAAATGATGCTCCGCCAGCAGGACGAGCTCGGGCGAATTCTCGACGAAGACGACATCGGCCGGGGAGGATTTGCCCTCGCGGAGGATCTGGTTGGCAATATCGGGCCCTTCGCCGGAATGGACGCGGACCGGGATGCCAGTTTCCTTGGTGAATTCGTCCGTCAGCATCTGCACGACCTGGGGATGCTGCCCCGAATAGAGTGTCAGGGTCTCCGTCCCCTGGGCCGCGGCAGGCCGGGCCTGGAGGAGGCCGGCCGCGATCAGCGCGATGGCGGCGAGATGACGGAGAAGGAAGGCGCGATCAAGCCGGAAGGGCGACACAGGAAAGGACGACGGGGGGAAGGGCGGCATGGGGGGCCTCTCTTTTGCTCCGCCCGGCCGGGCGGGGAAACGCAAATGATAGTCGTTCTCAAGTCGTAGGGAGGCCGTCTATCGGATGCTTCCCGGGTTGTCAAACCTCTCTCGTCAAATCTGAGGAGAAGGAAGGAAGCGCGGGTGGCGGGAGGTGCCAGCCATTGCCACGCTGAGCGGGGCGGATGATACTCATTCGATCCGTTTGCCGATTTCGAAGGGCCGGCATTGGCGATAAGGCGCTTGGCGTGAGGGTACCGGTTCCTGGCCCTGGCAAGGATGGCGGCGGGCATCGCGCTCGGCATGCGAACGGATGAGCGGGGCCTGGTCCAGGATCCTTCGCGACAAGGCGGCGCTCTTCGGGCTTGCCGTCATCGTCGTCGTCGGCTGTGCTGCGCTCTTTGCGCCTTTCGTTTCGCCTTTCAATCCCGACAGGCAATTCGCGAACGGCCTCACGCTCGAGGGCGCGCCACGCCCGCCGGATGCCATCTATTGGTTCGGAACCGATCTGCTCGGCCGCGATCTCCTTTCGCGGCTGATCTGGGGCGCGCGCGCCTCGATGATCATCGGGCTCGTCGCCAATCTCGCCGCGGTCATCATCGGCACCACGCTCGGCGCGTCTGCGGGCTTCCTCGGCGGCCGGGTCGGCACGGTCATCATGCGTTTCACCGACCTGATGATGGCCTTCCCGGCCTTGCTGCTCGCGATCGCGCTCGCCGCGATCCTTCGCCCGAGCCTCTGGATCGTGGCGCTCGTCATTGCGCTCGTGAACTGGGTGCAGATCGCCCGCGTCATCTATACCGAGACGCGGGCGCTCGCCACGCGCGAATTCGTGGAGGCGGTGCGCGCGCTCGGCGCAAGCCGCTGGCGCATCCTCACCCGGCACGTGCTGCCGCATCTCGTGCCCACGATTCTCGTCTGGGGCACGCTCGGCATCTCCTCGACCGTGCTGCTCGAGGCCACGCTCTCCTTTCTCGGCGTCGGCGTGCAGCCGCCGACACCGTCCTGGGGCGGGATCATCTTCCAGAGTCAGTCCTATTTCATGGTGGCGCCCTGGCTCGTGCTCTTTCCCGGCCTGGCGATCATCCTGCTCGCCCTTTCCTTCAACCTGGTGGGTGATGCGCTGCGCGACGCGCTCGACCCGACGCAGCGCGGAATCGGCTGATGCTGCGCTTCCTTGCCCGCCGTGTCGCCCAGGCCGCCCTGGTCGTGCTCGGCATCACGCTCGTGACCTTCCTGATTTCCTTCGCCGTCCCTGCCGATCCCGCACGGATGATCGCCGGGCGCAGCGCCTCGGCCGATACGGTTGCCTCCATCCGCCATCAGCTCGGCCTCGATCAGCCGCTGCCGGTGCAGTATCTGCGCTATCTCGGCCATCTCGCCGAGGGCGATCTCGGCCGCTCCTATGTGCAGCGGACCAATGTCGCCGGGCTGGTCGAAAGCCGGCTTCCGGCAACCCTGCAACTGATGGCCGGCGCCATCTTCTTCGAGCTTTTGCTCGGGCTTCCGGCCGGCGCCTTCAGCGCCTCCCGCCGCGGCACGCGCGCCGACAAGGGAACGATGGTGCTGAGCTTCATCGGCGTCTCGGCACCGCAATTCGTCGTCGGGCTCCTGCTGCTCTATCTCTTCGGCTATCTGTTCGATCTCTTTCCCCTCGGCGGCTATGGGGGGCTCGCGCATCTTTTCCTGCCCGCGCTCACGCTCGGCATCGGCGGTGGCGGCTGGTACGCGCGCCAGAGCCGCTCCAGCATGATCGATGCGCTCAGGCAGGATTACGTGCGCACCGCGCGCGCCAAGGGCGCGGGGGAATGGCGGGTCATTCTGCTGCATGCCGGGCGCAACGCGATCCTGCCCGTCGTCGCGATGATCGGCCTCGATATCGGCAATTTCATGCAGGGCGTCGTCGTCGTCGAAGCGGTCTTCGGCTGGCCCGGCATCGGCCAGCTCGCCTGGCAGGCGATTCAGGAGCTGGATATTCCGGTGATCATGGGCGTCACGATCGTCGCGGCGGTGGCGATCGTGCTCGGCAATCTGCTGGCGGATATCATCACAGGCACGCTCGATCCGCGGATCCGCGTGCGCTGAGGCAAGGGAAAGGAGAGAAGCGGACACCAGGGAGAAACACCGCGGGGAACCGACAGGGAAGCGATACGAACAGACACGTCGAGACCACTCACTCCGAAGCGAGGAACAGCGAACCATGAACGAAGATCTGAGGAACCGACCGATCCACCGACCAATCTACCGGCGGGGCCTGCTCGGCACGGCGGCCTCCGCCTCCATGCTCGCCGCCGCCGGGCGCCTTTCCGGCTTCGGCCCGGCCACTTCCCGCGCCGCTGCGGTCGGCGGCGGAAATGTCCTGGTCACCTTCCAGTCCGACGTCGCGACGCTCGATCCGGCGATCGGGTATGACTGGCAGAACTGGTCGATGATCAAGAGCCTGTTCAACGGCCTGATGGGCTACAAGCCCGGCACGACAGAGCTCATTCCCGATCTCGCGGAAAGCTTCACCGTCTCTTCGGACGGCAAGACCTATACCTTCACGCTGCGCGAGGGCGTGAAGTTCCACAATGGCCGCGTGCTCACGGCGGAGGATGTCCGCTACTCGATCGCGCGCACCATCGATCCCAAGACCCAGAGCCCCGGGCAGAGCTTCTTCAGCGCGATCGAAGGCTATGACCAGGCCTCCGCCGGCAAGGGGCCGCTCACGGGCGTGCGCGCGGCCGATCCGAAAACCGTCGTGGTGCAGCTCGCCGAGCTCGATGCCGCCATCCTGCACAAGCTCGCGCTCAACTTCGCCTTCGCGGTGCCGAAGGAAGCGGTGGACAAGTACGGCAAGGATTTCGGCAAGAACCCGGTCGGCACCGGCGCTTTCCTGATGAAGGAATGGGT
>JASHVY010000250.1 GCA_030044345.1 Acetobacteraceae bacterium
GCAGGCAGCAGGCGCCAGAGACGGTGCGGCAGGGTGAGCGGCGCGGTGAGGGCGCTTCGCATGCGGCCATAGGTGCCGGCAGAGAGGGCGGCCGGCAAGCCCGACATTTCCTGATTTATGCGCGTGTCATATGCCTTGGCAGGGTTTCACGTGAAGAATCTCTCGATTAGGCTTGCGGCAAGACATGGAAAGAACGAGGGGAAGTGCTAGGGATGTCGATCACCCGGCGTGGCATTTTGGCGGTTCCGGCGCTCGCGGCGCTGCCGGCGATGGCAGAAGCGGCGGCGCCGGTGAGAATCGGCTGCATCGAGCCGCTGACCGGCAATGCCGGGTCCGCCGGGCAGTCGATCAAGCAGGGCATCACGCTCGTGCTCGATATCATCAATACGCCACACCCGGATCTGGCACCCCTGCCGCTGGCCGCGACATCGGGGCTGCCGCGGCTCGGGGGCGCCAAGGTGGAGGTGATCTGGGCGGACAACCAGGGCAGCCCCGCGGTCGGCCAGAGCGATGCGCTCCGCCTCATCACGCAGGACCATGTGGTGGCGCTCTGCGGCGCCTATCAATCGAGCATCACGCTGACCGCGAGCGCGGTCGCCGAGCGTTACGGCATTCCCTTCGTTGCCGGAGAATCGGTCGCCGCCAACCTCACCCAGCGCGGCTACAAATGGTTCTTCCGCACCACCCCGTACGGGCCGGATTTCGGCAAGCTCTATCTCGATTTTCTCGCCTATGTCGCGGCCACGGGCCTGGCTGTGGGGAAGATCGCGATCGTGCATGAGAACACCGACTATGGCACCTCCGTCGCCGGATCGATCACCGAAGCGGCCAAGGCGCGGGGGCGGACGATCGCTCAGACGATCTCCTACAATGCCAATGGGACGGATGTCTCGCCGCAGGTGCTCGCCCTCAAGAACGGCAAGCCCGATGTCGTCATCTTCGTAAGCTACACCTCCGATTCGATCCTCTATATGAAGACGTTCCATACGCTCGGCTATCGCCCGCCGATCGTGATCGGGGACGATTCGGGCTTTTCCGACCCGGCCTTCCCGAAAGCGGTGGGCAATCTCGCGCAAGGCGCGCTCAACCGCAGCGCCTTCGTCCCCGGCAAGCCGGACAGCATCACTTACAAGATCAACGCGCTTTTCAAGCAGGAGACGGGGCGGGATCTCGACGATACGACGGCGCGCGCGATGCAGGGATTCTTCGTGCTCTGCGATGCGATCAACCGCGCAGGCGCCACTGCGCCGGATGCGATCCGCGCCGCCCTTGCCGCGACCGATTTGCCGGCAAGCCGGCTCATGACCGGCTACAAGGGTGTGAAGTTCGATTCCTCGGGCCAGAACACGCTCGCTTATTCGCTGGTCATCCAGCTTCAAGGAGCGGCTTACGTGCCGGTCTGGCCGCTCGCGGAAGCCACCGCGAAACTCGCACTTCCCTTCAAGGGCTGGACCTGACGCGCTTCGCTCCGCGAGCGACGACCCTTCGGAATGATCCTGCTTCAGCTCGCGGCGGACGGGCTTCTGCTCGGCGCGGTCTATGCGCTCTTCTCCTCCGGGCTCACGCTGATCTGGGGGATGATGAACGTCATCAATTTCGCCCATGGCGATTTCGTCATGCTGGCGATGTATGTGGCGTTCTTCGCCTTCACCCTGCTCAAGATCGGGCCGATCTTCTTCGTGCCGCTCGCGGCGATGGCGCTGTTCGGCCTTGGCGTCCTCGTCTATGTCGCGCTGGTGCGGCATGTGATGCGCGGGCCGATGCTGGCGCAGATTCTTTCGACGTTCGGGCTGGCGCTCTTCCTGCGCTACGCGGCGCTTTGGGCATTCTCGGCGAATTTCGTCTCGCTGCCTGACAATCTCGTCGGCGGAGTCTATCAGCTCGGCGGGATCCGGCTCTCGGCCTCACACCTGCTCGCGGGGGGAACGGCGCTCGTGCTGACGCTCGGGATGCATCTCGTGCTGACGCGGACGGATCTCGGCAGCCGGATGCTCGCCGTTTCGGAGGACCGGGTGGCCGCGTCCCTGGTCGGCATCCGCGCCGAACGGATGCAGGCGCTGGCCTGGGGGCTGGGCGCGGCGGCGACGGGGGTCGCGGGCGGGCTGATCGTGCTTTTCTTCTATGTCTCCCCGGAGGTGGGCAATGCCTTCACCCTGCTCGCCTTCGTCACGGTCTGCCTCGGCGGGTTCGGCAGCGTGCCGGGGGCGCTGATCGCGGGGCTCCTGATCGGCGTGATCGAATCCTTCTCCGCCTATTGGCTCGGCCCGGCGACCAAGGATGTGGTGGTGTTCGCGCTGTTCGTGGTGTTGCTCTGGGTGCGGCCGCAGGGCCTGCTTGGCCGGGCATGAGGGCTTCTCTGCGCCGGGTGCTGATTGCGATTGCGATCCTGCTCGCGATCGCGCCCGTGCTGACCCAGGATGCGTTCTATCAGCGCATCGCGGCCCTGGTGGTGCTGGCGGCGATCTCGGCATCGGCGTGGAATGTGATCGGCGGCTATGCGGGCCAGGTCTCTTTCGGGCACTCGGTCTATTTCGGCATCGGCGGGTACGCGGCGCTGCTCGCCTTCACCAAGCTCGGCCTGCCGCCGATTGCCGGCGCGCCACTCGGCATTCTGGCGAGCTTCGTTCTCTCGGCGATCGTCGGGCTGCCGAGCTTCCGGCTGCGCGGGCATTATTTCTCGATGGCGACGATCGCGATCGCGGCGCTCGCCGGGCTGCTCGTCACCAATTGGGGCTATGCGGGTGGGGCGATCGGGTTGATGGGACCGGCGACACCGCGCTCGCCGGCCGATCTCCTGTTCCGCAGCCCGCTTCCCTACTATGCGATCTTCCTCGTCGTGCTCGCAATTCTGCTCGTCCTGACCTGGTGGATGGAGCGAAGCCGGATGGGGTTCTATCTGCGCGCGATCGGCTCGGGCGAGCGGGCGGCGGCGAGTCTCGGCGTGCCGATCCGGCGCTACAAGCTCTATGCGCTCTTCATCTCGGGCGCCTTCACCGCGCTCGCGGGCTCGCTCTATGCGGTGATGATCGGCTTCATCGATCCGGACAGCGGGTTCGGGATTCTCGTCTCGGTGAATATGGTGGTGATGGCGGCGCTCGGCGGGGCGGGGACGTTGTTCGGCCCGCTCGTGGGCGCGATCATTCTCGTCCCGCTCGAGGAGACGACGAACGCGCTGCTCGGCGGCGGGGGAACGGGTGCGGCCTATGTCGCCTACGGTGTGATCATCATGCTGATCGCCCGCTTCAGCCCGGGCGGGCTCGCGCAATTCCTGCCGCGGATCGCGGCGAGGAAGTCGCCACGTGCTGCTTGAGGCCCGCGGCATCGTCAAGACGTTCGGAAGCTTCCACGCGGTGGACGGGGCGGACCTCACGCTCGCCGAGAATGAGCTGATCGGGCTGATCGGACCGAACGGAGCCGGCAAGAGCACTTTCTTCAACTGCCTGGCGGGTGAGGCGCGGCCGACGCTCGGAAAAATCCGGTTCCGCGGGGCGGATGTGACCGCGCTTTCCTCGGCGGCGCATGCAGGGCTCGGGCTCGCGCGCACCTTTCAGGTGCCGATCGTGTTCGAGGGGATGAGCGTGCGCGAGAACGTGATGGTGGGTGCGTTCCTGCGTCATCCGGCGCGGCGGCGGGCGGAGGAGAAGGCGGACGAGGTGCTGGAATTCACCGGGCTCGCGGCGCAGGCGGACATGTTGGCGACCGCGCTCGGCACGGCGGGGCGCAAGCGGCTTGGAATCGCGCGGGCGCTGGCGACCGAGCCGATCCTGCTTCTGCTCGACGAGGCGCTGGCCGGCCTTACTTCGGCGGAGATGGAGGGAGCGATCGCGTTGGTGGAACGCATTCATGCGCGCGGCATCACGCTGGTGGTGGTCGAGCATATCATGGAGGTGATCCATCGCCTCACGCGGCGCGTGCTGGTGTTCAACCAGGGTCGCGTGATCGCCGAGGGAACGCCGGCCGAGGTCACGCATATTCCGGCGGTAATCGAGGCCTATCTCGGACGGCGGGCCCAAGGCAGCCCAGAGAGTCGCGCGCCATGAGCGAAGCCTTGCTCCGCGTCTCGAAGCTCGCCGTGCATTACGGCGATCTCGTCGGGATCGCCGAGGTTTCGTTCGAGGTGGAAGAGGGCGCGGTGGTGGCGCTGCTCGGCGCCAACGGCGCGGGCAAGACGACGACGCTGAATGCGCTCGCGGGGCTGGTGCGGGCTTCGGGCGGGACGATTCTCTGGCGTGGCGAGCGGATCGAGGAACGATCGGCCCATGAGATCGTGGCGCGTGGCATTGCGCTCGCGCCCGAAGGATGGCGGCTTTTCGTGCAGCAGACGGTGGAGCAAAATCTGCGGCTTGGCGCGACCGCGCTCGCCGAGCGGGCACGGCTTGCCCCGCTGCTCGAGCGCGTCTTTTCCCTTTTCCCTCGGCTTGCCGAGCGGCGGCGGCAAAGTGCCGGGACGCTTTCGGGCGGCGAGCGGCAGATGCTCGCGGTGGGGCGGGCCCTGATGAGCGATCCGAAGCTCCTGATGCTCGATGAGCCGAGCCTCGGCCTCGCGCCTTCGGTGGTGGACACGATGTATGAGACGCTCGGACGGCTCAGCGCGGCGGGGCTCACGCTGCTGATTGCCGAGCAATCGATGGAGCTGGCGCTGGAGATCGCGGACCGGGCGACCGTTTTGCAGACGGGACGGACCGTGCTCTCGGGCACGGCGCGCGAGATCGCGGAGAATCCGGATTTGCATCGCGCCTATCTGGGCGCGGCGTTTTGAGGGCGAGCAGTGCGAGGGATGACGGTGATCACCGTTAGCTTGCGAAAATACGCGCGTGCGGATTTGACGAAGGCAGAAACATTGGCCGAGCCCTGGCGGCGCTGCGGATAGACGATGTTCACCGGCGTCGGGGGTGGGACAAACGACACGAGCAATTCGCTGAGACGGCCTGCCTGAAGGGCCGCATCCACTTGGTAGGAAAGCGCGCGGGTGATCCCAAGGCCGGCTTCTGCCGCCTCGATGGCGGCATCGGCGGTATTGACGGAGAGTCTTGGTTCGATCCGCACGCTGGTTCTTTCATTCTGCCCGAAGCGCCAGTCATTCGTGGCGTCGATACTCTCGAACGCAATCAGATCGTGGCTGGCGAGCGCGGCCGGGGTCGCCGGCACACCGCGGGCGGCGAGATAATCCGGGCTTGCCACCGTCACGCGCCGCACTTCGCCCACTGTGAGAGCCATCAGCGCGCTGTCGGCAAGCTCGCCGATGCGCACCGCGGCGTCGATTCCCTCTTCGATCAGATGCACCAGGCGATCCGACAGAATGAGGCGGATCGAAAGCTCACGATGCTCATGCAGCATTTGCGTCACGATGGGCAGCACGTGCAGCCGCCCGAACATGATGGGTGCCGCGAGCACCATCATGCCGCGCGGCGCGGCATCCTCGCCCCTGACCCTGCGATCGGCGTCCTCCATATCGCCCAGGATCCTCTTGCACGCTTCGAGATAGAGGGCACCGCGCTCGGTGAGCTTGACGGAGCGGGTCGTGCGATTGAGCAGCATCAGGCCGAGCTCGTCCTCCAGCAGCGCGACCGCGCGCGTCACTGCCGCCGGAGAAAGGCGCAGCCGCCGCGCTGCCTCGGCAAAGCTGCCAAGATCGGCGACGGCGGCGAAAGCCCGCATGGCGTCCAGGCGATCCATCATTTTATTTCAATATTAGAAATAATGAACTGTCAATTTCTCTGATTATCATCAGATTCGTAATTGAATATCTGGGAGGCCGGCGGCGCCATGGCCGCCGGAAGCTGAAGGAGAGCGGCAATGTCCCGGATCGCCATTCCCACCCGTGAGACCGCCCCCGCCGCATCGCAGCCATTGCTGGAGGCGGTCAACAAGCAACTCGGCGTCGTGCCCAACTTGTTCCGCCTCGTGTCGCTGAGCCCTGCGGCGCTGCAAGGTTTTCTCGGCCTCAACGGCGCACTGACCAAGGCGCTGGATCTTAAGATCCGCGAGCGCATCGCGATT
>JASHVY010000251.1 GCA_030044345.1 Acetobacteraceae bacterium
GACGCCGCGCCGGCTCACGCGTCCATAGGTCGGCTTGAGCCCGACCGTGCCGCAATAGGCGGCCGGGCCACGGATGGAGCCGCCGGTGTCCGAGCCGCTCGCCACCCGCACGATCCTGGCCGCGATCGCCGCGCCCGAGCCGGAGGAGGAGCCGCCGGTGAAATGATCCGGATTCCAGGGATTGCGGGCGGGCGGGAACGGCAGATCGACGCTCGGGCCGCCGATCGCGAATTCATGCGTCGCGAGCTTGCCGAGCAGCACGCCGCCCGCGGCAACGAAGCGCGCGGCCGCAACACTGTCCGCTTTCGGAATATTGCCGAGCCTCAGCCGCGAATGGCAGGTCGTGGTGATGCCGGCGGTGTCGTAGATGTCCTTGAGCGCATAGGGGATGCCGTGGAACGGCCCGCGATCGGTCCCGGCGGAGAGCTCGGCATCTGCGCGCGCGGCATCCGCGAGAGCCCGTTCCTTCGTCACCAGGACAAAGGGATGGAGATGCGCATTGCAGGCGGCGATGCGCGCGAGCGCGGCCTCGGCGAGCGCGGTCGCGGTGAGCGTTCCCGCACGCAGACGCCGCCCGGCCTCGGCCACCGAGAGATCGTGAAGAGCCGCGCTCATCGCACCCTCTCCACCCGATAGACCGCGGCCGGCTCGAGCGTGGGTGGAAGCGCTTCGTGCAGCCGCGCGATCTCGGTCCGGAGATCGGCAAAGGCGATCAGCAATTCCGCCCGCCTCTCCTCCGGAATGGTGAGGCCCGCGCGCGCCATCAGCGCGTCGAACTCCCTCGCCAGGCGCGCCTCGTCGGCCTCCGCCGTCATCCCTCGCTCCTTTTCGGTTGCCGCGGACGAGACTGGCGGGTTTTCCTCCGCCCGGCAACCGCGCGGCCGGCATCATTTGTTTTGTCGCGTGATTCACGCCTCCGGTTGAGTCCACCTTCGGCGATCACGCTATGAGTGCCCCCGATGTCCATCCGCAATCTCGACAAGGCGTTCCGTCCGGCCTCGATCGCCTTGATCGCCGCCTCCCTGGAGGAAGGGGGGATCGCGGCGAAAACGCTCGCCAACCTCTCTGCCGCCGGCTTCAAGGGCCCCCTCTGGTGCGTCGCCCCTGGGTCGGGCGCGCCTGAGCCAGGCGCATGCGCCTCCGTGCCCTGGTTCCCGGACATAGCGAGCCTGCCCCGGGGGCCCGATCTCGCGGTGATCGCCACACCGCCGGAGACGGTCCCTTCCCTCCTCAGCGCGCTCGGCGCCAGCGGCACGGGCGCGGCTCTCCTCCTCGGCACCGCATCCGCCGCCGCGGCGGACGCACCAGGGCGGGTGCTCCGAAGCGCGATCCTGGCGGCCGCACGGCCCCACCTGGTCCGGGTGATCGGGCCTGGGAGCCTCGGCATCATCGTGCCCGGCCTCGGTCTCAATGCGAGCTTCGCCCATCTTGCCCCGGCGCGCGGGTCGGTCGCCCTCGTCAGCCAGTCGAGCGCGCTCGCCGCCGCCGCGATCGACTGGGCAAAGCCCCGCCAGATCGGCTTCTCGCACATCGTCACGCTCGGCGATGTCACGGATGTCGATTTCGGCGACATGCTCGATTACCTGGCCAATTCGCCCGAGGCGCGAGCCATCCTGCTCTATGCCGACAAGATCCGGCAGGCGCGCAAATTCATGTCCGCGGCCCGCGCCGCCGCGCGCGGCAAGCCGGTGGTCGTGGTCAAGGCAAGGCGCCTTGCCTCCTGTGAAGAGGAGGACGCGCCCGATGCCGTCTTCGACGCCGCCTTCCGCCGCGCCGGCGCGCTCCGTGTCCGCTCGATGCCGGAGCTTTTCGCCGCCGCCGAAACGCTAGCGCTGACCCGCGAGCGGCGCGGCAATCGGCTCGCGATCCTCACCAACGGCACCGGCCCGGGGATTCTGGCGCGGGATGCGCTCCTGGAAGCCGGCGGCCGGCTCGCCGCCTTCACCTCCGAAACGGCGGCGCGGCTTGCCGCCCTTCGCACACCCGTCGAGCCGAACGCGGACGGCAATGCCAACCCGATCGATATTCCGGGCAACGCGGACCCGAAGGCAAGCGCTGCTTCGCTCGCCGCCGTGCTCGCCGATCCCGGCGTGGATGCGGCCCTTGTCGTGCACAGCCCGAACGCGCTCGAAAAATCCAATGAGGCGGCCGAGGCGCTGATCGCGGCACTTCCTTCCCTCTCCTCCCTCGCATCGACCGGCCGCAACGTCTTCACCGCCTGGCTCGGAGAGGAAACCGCAGCCCCGGCGCGCCTTCGCTTCGCCGAGGCGCGCATCCCGAGCTACCCCTCGCTCGACGAAGCGGTGAGCGGCTTCATGCACCGCGTGCGCTACCGCGCGAACCAGGACATGCTGATGGAAGTCCCGCCGGCCGAGCGCGGCGACGCCAGGCCCGATCATGAGGCTGCCTCATCCGCCATTGCTGCGGCACTCGCGGCAGGGCGGCGCTGGCTCGATCCCGCCGAGGTCGAGCGCCTGCTCGGCGCCTACGGCATCCCGGTCGCGCCGAGCCGCGCGGTCGCGGACGGCGAGGAGGCCGCTTCGGCCGCCGCCGCGATCGGCGGCGCGGTCGCGCTCAAAATCCGCTCGGTGGATATCACACACCGCGGCGAGGCCGGCGGGGTTGCGCTGCATCTCGAAGGCACGGCACAGGTGCGCGCCGAGGCGGCTTCGATGCTTGCCCGCGTCCGCCGTGTCCACCCCGAAGCCCGGATCGAGGGGTTCCTCGTGCAGGAGATGATCACCCGGCCGGGCGCGATCGAGCTTGCCGCCAGCCTGATCGATGGCGGCATCTTCGGCCCGGTCGTGCGGTTCGGCCAAGGCGGCGCCTTTGTGTCCGGCGAGGCGAGCCTGGAACTCCCGCCGCTCAACATGGCGCTGGCGAACTGGCAGATGGCGCGGGCGCGGATCTGGCCGCGGCTTCAGGAAGGGCATGGCGCGCCTTCCGTCGATACCGGCGCGGTGGCTCAGGTGCTGATCCGCATCGCCGAGATCGCCTGTGCGCATGCGGAGATCGAGACATTGCTCATCGATCCCCTGCTCGCCGACGCGGACGGGGTGATCGCGCTCGATGCGCGGATCGCGGTCGCGCCGGCCCGAGGCAGCGCGACAAGAAGGCTCGCAATCCCTCCCTACCCGGCCGAGCTCGAGACTTCTCTCCCGCTCGATGACGGCAGCGAAGTGCGGGTCCGGCCGATCCGCCCCGAGGACGAGCCGCTGCTGCAGGAGATGTTCCGGCACATGAGCGCGGAGGATGTGCGGCTCCGCTTCTTCATCACGATGCGGGAGATGCCGCACGCGCTCGCCGCGCGCCTCACGCAGATCGATTACGATCGCGAAATGGCGGTGATCGCGCTCGACGAGGAGGACGCGATCGAGGGGGTCGCGCGCTTCTCGGCCGACCCCGACAATGCGCGCGCTGAATTCGCCGTCGCGGTGCGCAGCGACCGCAAGCGCCATCGCATCGGGCACGTCTTGATGACCTATCTGCTGGAGATCGCGCATCGCCGCGGCATTGGCGAGATCTTCGGCGATGTCGTCGCGGAGAACGCGCCGATGATCGCCTTCTGCCGCGCCCTCGGCTTCTCCATCGGTCCCCATCCGGCCGACCGCCAGCTCCTGCGCGTGACCCGGCCGGGATGACCGATCTGCATGGCGTTGTCGGCTTCTCCCGCCGCCGCTTCCCGCCACGTGCTTTTGCCGGCGCTGAAAGATCTCGTCTTCGTCGCCAACCCGAACGCGATCGTGAAGCAGATGACCGAGATGAAATCGCTCAGCCGTGAGTGCATTCATGCACTCTGGGACGAGCTGGCGCGCTATCCCGCGACGCAGGCCGACGAAGCCTGCCGCCATCTCTTGCGCACGGTATCCGGTTGGATCGGCGCCACTCATGCCGCCTGGCTGGGCTCGGTTCGCGTCCTGGACGGGGCCGATACCGAAACCGACCCCCTATTTGGCTGGCGGGTCAAATCCATCCAGTTCGAGCCACCTTTGCCCAAGATCATTCTTGCGGCTGCCCGGATGCTTCTGGCCAGGAACGGACGCGACCCGGGCATGACAGTCGTCGCCATGGCCCGGCGCAGCGGAAGTTTTCGCGTGAACCGCCTGCACGACGGCTTCATCGATTTCGAGGCTTTCCGGAAGACGGACCACTATGCCCGGCATTATCGCCGGTTCAAGGTGAACGACCGGCTCTGGATCGGCTGTCCGGTCAGTCCGATGGCCGAGTCTTTCGTCGTCTTCGACAAACGCCGGCCCGGGCAGTTTTTCACCGACGAGCAGGCGGAGCTGGCGGCCACGGTCATGCGGGGACTGACCTGGCTCCAGCTCTCGCTGCTCCTCCATCACGGGATCGGGCTCACGACGTCGCCGCTGACCGCGATGGAGCGTCGGGTCCTGCGGCTTCTTTTGACCGACAGGACGGAGAAGCAGATTGCCGAGGCCTTGAACCAGAGCGCCAACACCACGCACGGCCATATTCGCAACGTCTTTCGCAAGTATGGCGTGCGGAGCAGGCACGCCCTGATGGCCCTGTGGCTCGCGTCGAGGTAGCGGCCGAGGCACGACAGGGCCGGAATCAACCTGTTTAGGGGACTACCCGCCAGCGTATCGATCCGGGTATGTATTCACCAGGATGCGCGGCGCAGCGGCCGGTGTCGCGCGGGGAGGTTCATGCCATGCGCCGTCCGGCGCGGCTTCGATCGAGGGCATTACGGACAACCTGTCTTATCCGTTTCTAAACCGGTCCGTTCCGGCTTCGATCTGGATTCAATACGCACATCGGGGGAGCGTCATGGGCGAAGCCGCAAAGAGAAGCGGGGAGAGAGCTTGCCGGTTGAATCCCGGCCGCTGGCGCAACCTCCTCCTTGCCGGCACCATGCTCTCGGGCCTTGCGGTGCCGGCGCTGGCGCAGACGCTGCCGACGGGCGGGAATTATGTCGCGGGCGCGGGCAGCATCGCGACCGCCGGGCCGGGGATGACGATCAACCAGTCGACCGGTCGTGGCATCATCAACTGGCAAGGGTTCTCGATCGGCAGTGCCAATTCGGTTCAGATCAACAACGGCTCCGGGGCGACGCTCAACCGCGTGACAGGCGGTAATCTCTCGACGATCGCGGGGCAGCTCGGCGCCACCGGCTCGGTCTATCTCATCAACCCGAATGGCGTGGTGGTGGGGTCGGGCGGCAAGGTTCTGACCGGCGGCAGCTTCG
>JASHVY010000252.1 GCA_030044345.1 Acetobacteraceae bacterium
TATTCGGCATATTCGCGGTTGGCGCTGGAGAGCCGCGCATTGTGGATCTCGATGCCGTCCGCTTGGGAAAGCCCGAGGCTCGCCATCGTCGCTTTCACGCGATCCTCGCGCCCGATCAGGATCGGCGTGCCGAATCCCGCGTTGCGGAAGGCGACCGCGGCGCGCACCACCTTCTCCTCCTCGCCCTCGGCGAAGACCACGCGCTTGGGCTCGCCCCGCACGCGCTCCATGATCGTCTCGAGCGCGTTGGCGGTGCGGCTCAGTCGCCCGGAGAGCCCGCGCGCATAGCGTTTGAGATCAGCGCTCGGCCGGGCCGCCACGTCGCTCTCCATCGCCGCGCGGGCCACTGCCCGCGGCACATGCGAGATCAGGCGCGGATCGAAGGCGTTCGGGATGATGTATTCCGGCCCGAACTTGAGCCGGCTGCCCGCTGCCGCGGTGTTCACCTCGTCCGGCACGTCCTCACGCGCGAGCATCGCCAGCGCCTCGGCCGCCGCGATCTTCATCGCATCGTTGATGGTGCGCGCGCGGACATCGAGCGCGCCGCGAAAGATGTAGGGAAAGCCGAGGACATTGTTGACCTGGTTCGGATAGTCGGAGCGGCCGGTGGCGATGATCGCGTCCGGACGCACGGCCCGCGCCGCCTCGGGCGTGATCTCCGGATCCGGGTTGGCCATGGCGAAGATGATCGGCTTGCCGGCCATCCGGCGGAGCATTTCCTCGGTCAGCGCGCCTTTGACGGAGAGCCCGAAAAAGACATCCGCTCCCTCCAGCGCCTGGGTGAGCGTGCGCGCCTCCGTCCGCACCGCGTGGGCCGATTTCCATTGGTTCATGCCCTTCTCGCGGCCCTGGTAGATCACGCCCGAGGTATCGCAGAGCAGGACGTTCTCGGGCCTCACCCCCATCGCCTTGAGCAGCTCCGCGCAGGCGATTCCGGCGGCCCCGGCGCCGTTGATCACCAGCCGGATATCGCGGAATTGCCGGCCGGTGAGATGGCAGGCATTGATCAGGCCCGCCGTGGCGACGATCGCGGTGCCGTGCTGATCGTCGTGGAAGACCGGAATGTCCATCAGCTCGCGCAGGCGCTGCTCGATGACGAAGCACTCCGGTGCCTTGATGTCCTCGAGATTGATGCCGCCGAAGCTCGCGCCGAGATAGCGCACGGCGCCGACGAACGCATCGACTTCCTCGGTCGCGACCTCGAGATCGATCCCGTCGATATCGGCGAAGCGCTTGAAGAGCGCGACCTTGCCCTCCATCACCGGCTTCGCGGCGAGCGCGCCGAGATTGCCGAGCCCGAGCACGGCGGTGCCGTTGGAGATCACCGCCACCATGTTGCCGCGCGTCGTGTAGTCGTAGGCAAGCGTTGGATCCCGCTGGATTTGCAGGCAGGGCTCGGCAACACCCGGCGAATAGGCGAGCGAAAGATCGCGCGCCGTCGTCAGCGGCTTGCTGATCCGGGTCTCGAGCTTGCCGGGGCGTCCCATGGCGTGCAGCGCCAGCGCCTCCTCGGCAGAGATGCGCGCCGTGCGCGTGTCAATAATGCCGTCCGCCATGGCCGGATCCTCCCTCTTTCGAGGACCATCATGGCGATTGCAGATCGGCAAGGCAAAGTGGGTACTTCGCACCCGCGGTAGAGACGCTTACATCGGAGCCATGGACATACCGAAGAGTGCCACGCCGGCGCTGGCCCAATGGTTCGCCATCAAGGCCCAGCATCCGGACGCGCTCGTCTTTTTCCGGATGGGTGATTTCTTCGAGCTCTTCTTCGCCGATGCCGAGGCGGGCGCCGCCGCGCTCGACATCGCCCTCACCCGCCGCGGTGAGCATGAGGGAAGGCCGGTCCCGATGTGCGGCGTTCCGGCGGCAGCGGCGGAACTCTATCTTGCCCGCCTGATTCGCCGCGGCTTCCGCGTGGCGGTGGCGGAGCAGCTCGAGAAAGCCTCCGAGCGTCGCGGGAACATCCCGATCCGGCGGGATGTCGTCCGCCTCGTCACGCCGGGCACGCTCACCGACGAGGCGCTGCTCGAGCCCGCCCGGCCGAATCTTCTGCTTGCCCTTGCCCCCGGGCCGGCCACTCTTGGTGCCGCCTGGATCGATATCTCGACCGGTCTTTTCGAGACCGAGCCGCTCGCGCCCGCCGCCCTTCCCGATCTGCTCGGCCGGCTCGACCCGGCGGAGATCCTTGCCCCGGAGAAGCTCGCGCTCGGCGAGCTCGTTTCCCGCCGGGCGCCGGCAAGCCCAGCCCCGCCGGCCCCCGAGGGGGCGCGCCAGGCGCTCGCCAAAGCCTTCAAAGTCGGCAGCCTGGAAGCCTTCGGCAGCTTCACCGACGAGGAGGCCGCCGCCGGCGCGATGGCGGTGGCCTATGCGTGCGGCACCCAGGGCGGCCGCATGCCCCGGCTCTCTCCGCCCGCTTCCCAGCGGAGCGCGGCGGTGATGGCAATGGACGCGGCGACACGGGCGAGCCTGGAGCTGCTCGCCGCCCGCGACGGCAGCATCGGACACACGCTCTTCTCCGCGATCGACCACACCCAGACCGCCGCCGGCGCACGGGCGCTCGCCCAAAGCCTGGCCGCTCCGCTCACCGATCCTTTCGCCATCGCCGCCCGCCAGGACGCATGGTGCTGGCTGCGCGATGTCCCTAGCCTCGCGGCATCGCTACGCGCGGCGCTTGCCGGCACCCCCGATCTCTCGCGCGCGCTCGGGCGGCTTTCGGTCGGCCGCGGCGGGGCGCGCGACCTCGCCAGCCTGCGCGATGGGCTCAAGACTGCGCATCGTGCCGCCGCATTGCTCGCGACATTTCCTGGCGAGGGCGCGAGCGCGCCGCCGCCGGCTTCCTTTGCTGCCGCGAATTCCGTTTTGGGCGGAGGAGAGGCCCTTGCCGCCACGCTCTCGGCGGCGCTGGCCGAGCGGCTGCCGGCACGCGCGGATGAGGGCGGCGCGATCGCCCCCGGTTTCGATGCGGCGCTCGACGAGGAAAGGCGGCTCAGTGAGGAAAGCCGCCGGGTCGTTGCCGGTCTCGAGCGCGAACTTGCCGGGCGCCTTGGAGTGGGCGGGCTCAAGATCCGCTATCACGCCCAGCTCGGCTACGCCATCGAGGTGCCGGCCGCCGCCGTCGAGCGCCTCAAGGCCGAGCCCGGCTTCGTGCTGCGCCAGGGGATGGCGAACGGCGCGCGCTTCTCCACGCCCGAGCTCACCGAGCTCGACCAGCGGATCAACAGCGCCGCCGAACGCGCGCTCGCCCGCGAGCGGGCGATCCTCGCCGCGCTGAGCGCCGCCGCTCTCGCCGAGGCCGAGACGATCGCCGCGGCCGCCGGGCGGCTCGCCGCGCTCGATGTCGCCCTCTCCGCCGCCCGGCTCGCCGAGGGCGGGCGCTGGTGCCGCCCGCGCGTCTCGGACGGGAACGCGTTTCGCATCCGTGCCGGGCGGCATCCGGTGGTCGAAGCGGCTCTCGCCGCGGGCGAGCGCTTCACGCCGAATGACTGCGACCTCGCCCCCGAGCGTCGCGTCGCCCTGCTCACCGGGCCGAACATGGCCGGCAAATCCACCTTTCTCCGCCAGAACGCGCTGATCGCGATCCTCGCCCAGGCCGGCCTGCCGGCGCCGGCGGAAGAGGCCGAAATCGGCGTGATCGACCGGCTTTTTTCCCGCGTCGGCGCGGCAGACGATCTCGCCCGCGGCCGCAGCACCTTCATGGTGGAGATGACGGAGACCGCCGCGATCCTGCGCCAGGCCGGGCCGGCGAGCCTCGTCGTGGTGGACGAGATCGGCCGCGGGACCGCGACCCTCGACGGCCTCGCGATCGCCTGGGCCGTGCTCGAGGCGCTGCATAACAGCCTGCGCTGCCGCACCATCTTCGCCACGCATTTCCACGAGCTGGCGCGGCTTTCCACCGAGCTGCCGCGGCTTCGGCCGCTCTGCATGCGCGTCAAGGAATGGCAGGGGGGCGTCACCTTCCTCCACGAGGTGGCCGAAGGCGCAGCAGAGCGGAGCTTCGGCGTCGCGGTCGCAAAGCTCGCCGGCGTGCCGGCGCCGGTCGTCATCCGCGCGGCACGGCTGCTTGCCCTGCTCGAGGAACGAGGGGCCACGCTCACCGCTCCGGCCCAGTTGCCGCTCTTCGCCGCTTCCTCATCCGCACCCGGACCGGCACAGGAAGAAGTGCCCGAACAACCTCCGACTGCGCCGGCAGCCGATCCATTGCATGCAGCGGTTGCAGAACTCTCTCCCGATACACTCACACCGAGGGAAGCTCTCGAAATTCTTTACCGGCTGAAGGCTCTGCTTCCTGTTCCAGACGCCAGCGAACAGCTAGCATCCGCACAATGCTGACCCCTCTCTCCTTTCCCGCGACACCCGCCGGCGCAAAAGCCGCGCTGACCGATGCGCTTGGCGAGTACGGTGGAGACCTTGCATCGATCCGGCGTGACCTGGCGCTCGGCACGTTCCGCCGTCATTTCGCCCGCATTCAGAATACGGTGCGCACCCGTTTCGAGCATGGCGAGATTGCCGGAATCGGTGCATCACGGCTGCTCGCCGAGCTGAGCGAGGGGCTGATCCAGGTGATCTTCGGCTATTCGCTGGCGCGCTCAGGCGCGGTGCGCGACATGCCGCTCGCCCTTCTCGCCACCGGCGGGTTCGGGCGCGGCATGCTGGCGCCGATGAGCGATCTCGATCTTCTGTTCCTGACCGCCGAAGAACCTTCGGACGCGATGCGCCAGATCGTCGAGTTCATGCTCTATCTGCTCTGGGATCTCGGGCTGAAGGTCGGGCACGCCACCCGCTCGATCGATGATTGTCTGGCCGTGGCGAAGAGCGATCTCTCCGTGCGCACGGCCCTCCTGGATGCACGGCTGCTCGAAGGGGATGCGGATCTCGCCGAAGCTTTCCTCACCCATTTCCGCACCGATTGCATCGAAGGCGCGCTCTCGAGCTTTCTCGCCGGCAAGGAGGCCGAGCGTGCAGTGCGCCATCGGCGCTATGGGGAGAGCCCCTTTCTGGTCGAGCCGAACGTGAAGGAGGGGCGCGGCGGTCTGCGCGACCTCCAGACGATCTACTGGATGGCCAAGGCGGCCTTCGACGTGCCGGACATTGCCGAGCTCGGCATCGCGCCCGACGGAGAGCCGCACGAAGAGCACATCCTTTCCCTCTTCGAGGCGCGCCGCTTCCAGCGCTCGCTCGATTTCCTCTGGGCCGTGCGCTTCCACCTGCACTACGTCACCGGCCGGGCGGAGGAGCGCCTGACCTTCGATCTCCAGCCCGTCATCGGCGCGCGGATGGGCTATACGCGCCATCTTCGCCAGGACGGTGTCGAGCGCTTCATGCGCCACTATTTCCTCACCGCGCGCGAGGTCACACGCCTCACCCGCGTGCTGGAGCCGGCCATCCTTCGCGCCGCACTCGGCCCGCCGGCCGTGGTGGTCGGAACCACCGACCCGGCCCTCGCCGCCGCCGGCTTCCTGCTCGACGAAGGGAAGCTGACGCCGAAGGAGCCGGCGAGCTTTGCCCGCCAGCCGATCCTGATGCTGCGCATGCTCGAGATCGCTCGCGACCGCAATCTGGAGCTGCATCCGCTCGCGCTCGCGGCCCTCATCCGCCATGAACGCAATGCGATCTCGCTGCGCGGAGACCCGGAGGCCGCTTCCATCTTTCTCGATCTGCTCTGCGGCCGCGATGCCGAGTATGGCCGCGCCGACGGCGCGCGATGGCTCACCATCATGAACGAGAGCGGCATCCTGGGCCGCCTGCTGCCGGATTGGGCGCGCATCGTCGGGCAGATGCAGTTCGACAGCTATCACGTCTTCACCGTTGACGAGCACACGGTCGAGGCGGTTCGGATTCTCGACATGCTCGAACGCGACGAACTCGCCGAAATCGCCCCGGTGGCCTCGGGGCTGATGGAGCATCTTCAGTCGCGGCGCGCGCTTTATGTCGCGACCCTGCTGCACGACATCGCCAAGGGCCGCGGCGGCGATCATTCCGAGATCGGCGCGGGGATCGCGCTCACTGTCGGCCCCGCGCTCGGGCTCTCGGCAGAGGAGACCGAAATGGTCTCCTGGCTCGTTCTCCACCATCTTCTCCTGAGCCAGACCGCGTTCAAGCGCGATATCGACGATCCGAAAACCATCCTCGATCTCGCCGACACGATCCAATCTCCCGAGCGGCTGCGCCTCCTGCTGATCCTGACGGTCGCCGACATGCGCGCGGTCTCGGCCAAGGTATGGAATGCGTGGAAGGCAACGCTGCTGCGCGAGCTCTATGCGCGGGTGGCCGAAGTGCTGGCCGGCGGGCTTGCCACCACGGAGCGGGATGTGCGGGTCGCGCGGGCGAAGCGCGCGACCTCCGCGCTGTTGGGCGACTGGCCCGCCGATGAGGTGCAGAAATTCCTGAGCCTCGGCTATCCCGGCTATTGGCTCGCCTTCGATCCGAACACCCATGCGCGGCATGCGCGCATGATCCGCGGGGCCGATTCCCGCAACGCGCCGCTCACCGTGGAAACGCAGATCCTGCCGCAGCGGGCGGTGACCGAGGTCACGGTCTATACCGCGGACCATCCCGGTCTCTTCAGCCGTATTGCGGGCGCGCTCGCGGTCGCCGGCGCCTCGATCGTCGATGCGCGCATCCACACCATGACCAACGGCATGGCGCTGGATACGTTCTGGATCCAGGATGCCGCCGGCGGCGCCTTCGATGCGCCGCACCGGCTGGCGCGGCTCGCCGTGCTGATCGAGCAGGCCCTTTCCGACCGGCTCAAGTTCGCGACCGAAATCCGCAAGGTGACGAGCGCGCTGCTCGGAAGGCGGATGCGCGCGATCCATGTCCCCGCCCGCGTCGTGATCGACAACCGCGCCTCGAACACCCATACGGTGATCGAGGTGAACGGACGGGA
>JASHVY010000253.1 GCA_030044345.1 Acetobacteraceae bacterium
GCAGCCGAAAGCCGTGTTCGCTCGCCCCGTCGCCTGGAGCGAGTGTCGTCCCACAGCGCCGCCTCCCTCAACCTAGCCCCCAGTCCGCCGGATGTATGATCTCGCCGAAACGATTATCAGTCTATTCAATCTATAGCAAGACTAGAGTATATTCTCGGCGGCCGCTGTCAACAGGGAAACTTTGGACAGGAAGCTTATGTGGAGGCTAGGCCTGACAAGGGTATCGGGGGGTCGCGCAAAGGGGTCTGAGCGGGCGGATAGCCGTGCGTTCACAGAGCTGGCGCAAGCGCGTCTCTGCATCGTCCCCACGGCCTGTCAGGCGAGTTCGGGGGTGCTGTGGAAAACGAGCGTGCGGATTTCGATGCTCTGGCGTGGCGGCACATCACCCTCCACCCGCGGATCCTGGAATGCCGTGTGAGGGGCAAAGCGTGCACGGCCGTCGGTCGCACTATCGTAGCACTTGATCAGAAGGGCTTCCTCCGCCTGCATGGCTGACGCATAGTACCAGCGGTGGGCTGGATTGAATGTCACGGAATAAGTCTCGCCGATCCGATGCGGATAGACGAGATCGGAAGGAACGAGATCCTCTGGTGCTACGGTTCGTGCATCGGCCAGGGCCAATGGCGCATCGACGAGCGGACCGACAATGGGGCGCCAGAGGTTGATGATCTGCACGCGGCCTCGGAGCAGGGTCGGAGCTTCTTCCGTAAGGAGGTCACGGACGCGTTGCGGACCAGATCGCGCCGTGTGATCGACATGAACGCGCGCGACCGGCTGGCGTGGTACGTCCCCGATACGGTCGTCGGTGACGCCCGGGATACGATGGCGGACCGTGTGATCGAAGATGAAGACGCGTGTAGCGCCGGTCACCCGAGTGATGAATTCTTCCACCTCGGGGTAGTACCGCGTGCGCACTTCTTCCTCATTATAAAGGTCGCCGACGCTGGTCGCGAAAGGCAGAAGCGCGAACCCTTCGCGGTCGAGCGCGGGTGGTTCAGACAGCCCGCGAATGTCCCGAATGATGACACGATGGGCTTCGTTCTCGATGTTCGTCCGGGGCGCGCCGTCCGGTGGCGGAAAAGTATAGGTCCGCGGCCGCACGCCCGTGGGCAGGAGATAGTTCAACTCCGCCTCGACATCATTCGTTCGACTCTGCAGAGAAAGTGTCGTGTCGGTCATGAGGCCCTCACTGGCGTATTTGAGACGCCCATGGCTGAACTCGCCAGGGATTCAGCATCAGGGGTTCATTCTGGTGCCTTTGGCCTGCGCCGATAATCTTCCTGTCCGATGCAGATGTTCCGCGGCACGGCGCACGGCTTCGAGAGACGGCCATTGGCTCTGATCGAGATCCTCAATGCGCGGATCGATAGCAACAAAACGAAAGCTCTCGCCATAGAGCGAAGGAGTCCGGATGGCAACTCCAGCGAAGATGCCGGAGATATCGATGACAAAGGACTGCATCATCGCCGATTGCACGCCAAGAACAGCTTTCCTCTTCCTGTACCGCTGCGCAAACACTCTACCCCATCTCGGCAAAGGAAGGCACTGCTGCAAGGGGGCAAGATTTGCCGAAATTTTCATGACATCAAGGAAATCTTTCTCCGCATATCCCAAAGACCAAGCTCCAAACGCCATGCATGAGCAAGATTCTGAGGACACGAGAAATTTCGTCAAATCCAGGCGTGGCGGTTGGGGCGCAGACCGTTCAAATAGTAGTTGCCGATCGCGAAATACTTCCAGCGGACCGGATCGTGCAGAGTATGTGTCCGCGCGTTACGCCAGTGGCGGTCAAGATTGTGCTCCGCAAGGATCGCGCGCGCACCGGAGAGCTCAAAGAGCTTGCTGCTGACGTCCAAGGCGATTTCACTGCTTGCCACCTTGGCTTCGGCCACCGCGATCGAGGATCGCGCCATGGCGTCCTCGTCCAGCGCCGCACGAGCGGCATCGATCGTTTGTCCGGCCCGCTCGGTCAGCGCCTCGGCGGCATGCAGGCGGATGGTGAGATCGCCGATTTCGGAGATGATGAAAGGATCCTCGGCCGCACTGTCCTTTCCGCTGTCGATCCATGGGCGCGAGTATGTCTTCACGAAGGCCACCGTCTCCGCCAGCGCCGCACGCGCAATGCCGAGATCGATGCCGGCATGCATGATCTGCGAGACCGGCCCGTAGAGGGAGGGCCTGTCCGCAAATTCGTGCACTGCGATCACCTGGCTTTCCGAAACAGACACGTTTTCGAGCGTGAGCGTGCCGCTTGCCGTGGTGCGCTGGCCGATGCCGGACCAGTCGTCAAGGATGGTGAGCCCAGGGGCGGATCGCTCGACGACCACACGATAAAGCCGCCCCGCTTCGTCCACCGCCGCGACCGGGACGAAATGAGAGAAAAGCGCGCCGGTCGCGTAGAATTTTCTGCCGTTCAGCACATAGCCCTTGCCGTTCTTTTCCAACCTCGTGCCGATATCCTTCGTCGTCTTGCCGTGGCGTTCGGAGAGCGCGCCGCTGAAACGATAGCCTTGAAGAGCGAGAGCGAAAAGTCGTCGCTTCATTGCCTCATCAGGCAGTTGGCGTAGCAATTCCAGGAACGCCATGTGGTTTTGCGGAATCTGGCTGATCGAGGGATCTGCCGCCGAGATCATGGCAAATATTTCGGCAAGCGTGACGGCAGAGACCTCGGCACCACCATAGGCGCGCGGGACGAGGATGGCGCCGAGACCAGAGCGCGAGAAGGCTTCGATCTCGGCAAGAGGCAGGATGCGATCCCGATCCCGCAGCGATGCCGATTGTGCAAATCGACCGGCGAGGCTCCGTGCGACTTCAATCGCCTCATCGTCGCTCGTGATAACATGGGCGGGCCCGGCCAGGGGCGTTATGATGGGGAGGGGCACGCCAAAGGAGGCACCGTCTCTATCGGCCATAGGAGAGCCTGATCCTGCATGGATGATGACAGTGAATCTCTGATCGACTATATAATCTATGATTATAATGGGGAATAGAGGATCGGAAGCGCGATGGTCGAATTCATCGGCATGCTTCAGCCGCGAGTGCAGTCCGAGATTCATCCGCCGGACCGGTCGATCGTGCTCGACCGGGGCTATTTGCGGGATTTCGCGCGTGCACATGAGGCCGGCGGGTTCGACCGGGTGTTGATCGGCTATTATTCCGACGCGCCGGATGGGCTGCTCATCGGCGGTTATGTGGCCGAGCAGACCGAGCATCTGGGTCTGCTGATCGCGCACAGGCCTGGTTTCGTCGCCCCGACGCTCGCTGCGCGCGCTTTCGCGACCCTCGATCAACTGAGCCGAGGGCGGGTCGCAATCCATGTCATTTCGGGTGGTGACGATACGGATCAGCAGCGTGACGGCGATTATCTGGATAAGGAAGCGCGTTATACGCGCACCGACGAATATATCGATATTTTGAGGGCCCTCTGGGAGGGGAATACGCCGGTTTCTTACCAAGGGACCCACTACCGGTTCGCGCAGGCTTCCCCTGCGGTGCGGACCGTTCAGCGACCGCGGATTCCGATTTATTTCGGCGGTGCTTCAGCCGCCGCGATCCGCGTCGCCGCCCGCCACGCCGATGTTTTCGCCCTTTGGGGTGAAACCTACGCCCAAGTCGCGGAAATCATCGGAAAGGTGCGCTCAGCCGCGGCGGAAGAAGGAAGACGGATACGGTTCAGCCTCTCCTTGCGCCCGATCCTCGCCGATACCGAAGAGGCTGCCTGGACACGCGCCGAACATATTCGCGAGACGATCCTCCGTATCGGCGGCCAGGCCTGGCTCGGGCCGAACAAAGGCCGCCCTGCGAACGAGGGTTCGCGCCGACTGCTGGCAGCGGCGGCGCTTGGCGACCGGTTGGACAAATGCCTCTGGACCGGCGCCGCGGCTCTGACCGGGGCGCGCGGGAACACGACCGCGCTGGTCGGGACGCCGGCGCAGGTTGCCGATGCGTTGCTCGATTATTGGCGTCTCGGAATTTCGACCTTCCTGATCCGCGGATTCGAGCCTCTGGAAGATGCGATCGATTATGGCAATCGCCTCATCCCCCTCGTCCGGACATTGATTGCCGAGGAAGAAGCCAAGGTTCAGGAGGAAGAGCGGACGAGGCGGACCGCATGAGCCGGCCCCGCTTCGGCATCTGGGCGCTGGTGCATGGCAGCCGCGGTGCCTTGCAGGATCCGAACGAACCTTTCGATGCCTCGTGGGAACGCAACAAGCGGCTTGTGCTCATGGCCGAGTCACTCGGCTTCGACTCCACGCTGATCGCGCAGCACACGGCCAATCCCTATGACGATGAATGGGATGAGCTCGAGGCCTGGACGGCTGCCGCCGCGCTCGCGGCACTGACCGAACGTATCGAGATCATCGCGGCCATCAAACCGCCGCTCTACCATCCGGTCGTGCTCGCCAAGATGGCCTTGCAGATCGAGCATATTGCCCAGGGCCGATTCGGCATCAACCTGGTGAATGCCTGGAACAGGCCGGAATATGAAAAGGCCGGGATACCCTTCGCAGAGCATGATGAACGCTATGCCTATGGGCGTGAATGGATAAGCGTGGTCGAGCCGCTTTTGCGCGGCGAACGCGTATGTTTCACGGGAAAATATTTCCGGGTGGCGGATTACCAGTTGCGGCCGGTTGACTCTTTCCGCGCACGGCCGGCGATCTATGTCGGCGGAGAATCCTCGCCGGCACAGGATCTCGTCGCTTCCCATGGCGATGTGTGGTTCATCAACGGCCAGCCGCTTGCCGACGTCTCCCGGCTGATCGCGAGCATGCGTTCCCATCCGCGCGCAGCGGCGGACCCTTTACGTTTCGGCTTGTCCGCCTTCGTGATCGCAAGAGAGAGTGCGGTGGAAGCCGAAGCAGCTTACGCGCATCTGGCCACGCTCGCCGAGAAGGACGCCCCGATCCGTGCGCGTCAGGCGACGAATACCGATGCCGCCGTGGTCATGAAACACACCCATGCGGCAAAGACACCGCGTATCGGAACGAATGGCGGCACGGCCGCAGGCCTGGTGGGTAGCTATGACGAGGTGGCAGAGCGCATCCGAGCTTTCCACGCAGCAGGGATCGAGCTCTTCATGCTCCAGTTTCAGCCTTTCGAGGCGGAGATGCAGCGCTTCGCGCGAGAGATCCTGCCGCGCGTTCGTGGTGATTCCTAGAAAGTGTTATGCACTTCGATGAAGTCTCAGAAGGAAGGAGACTTCTTTTTCTGAAGAAAAAGAAGCAAAAAGACTTTTCTCCGTTTTCCGGACCAGGCGCTGACCGTGGACTAAAAATGAAAGGATAAAAGTTCTTTGGTTCTTTCTTTCAAGAAAGAACAACCTCATCTTCTTTATTGAAAAAAGGCGCCGGAGTGGGCATAGCCCGCTCCGGCTGTCGGTTCAGCCATTGTCGTTGTGGTTGGCCGTGCAGCGCGGATTGCCGGTTTCCGCCGGCGGCACTGCGATGGCGCTGATCGGCGCGATCAAAGCCGGACCAACGAATGGAAATTTGTAGTATGTGCCGGTTGCGGGTTCGACCTTTCCGGTCGCCTGGCCGATCTGCACCTGATGGTCGCAGGCACGGATGGTGAGCGGCCCGGCGATCGAGGCAAAATGGAGCCCTTCCAAAGCGGCCTCCACCTTCCTGAAATCCGTCGAGCCGGCGCGCGCAATCCCGAGCGCGGCGAGTTGCGTCGAAATATAGGATTTGGCGACGGAGGCGGTCGGCCAGGGAATGTTGGTGTTCGCATGGGTCGCATGCCAGGAAGCGACGAAATTCTTGTTTTCCGGCGTATCGATCGTCAACAGATAGACATCCGCCCCGATATCACCAATCGCCGCGTTGCCCACGCCCTTGAGGATGTCAGGGTCGGCGAGGAAGGTTCCGCCGATCCGTGGTTTCAGGCCGAAGCTGTTCGCCTGGGTGAGGAGCTGCACGAGATCGGCGCCCCAATCGGCCGTCAGCACGAAATCCGCGCCGGAAGCCTGGATTTGCTGCAGATAGGGAGAGAAATCGGGGGTGCCACGCGGATGAAAGACATTGCCGACGATTTGCACGCTCGGATCAAGCTTCTTCAGAGCCTTTTGGAACCCGACCGCCGAGGCATGGCCGAAGGAATAATCCTCGTCTAACAGGAACACCTTCTTCACATCGGGATAATCGTACCGCAAAGCATAGACGATCGCGGCCGCGTGCATCGTCGTGTTGGAGGCAACACGGAACAGGGCGGGCTTGAACTGCGAGCCGGTAAGCTCGTCCGTCTCACCGGCGAAGGCGATCACCGGCACGTGGTATTGCTGCCCGACCGCCACCAGGGCGGCCAGAACATCGGAGCCGGATGCGCCGATGATCGCGCTCACATGATCCTGCAGCACCGCATCCACCGTCTTGCGCCGGGTCGCGGCGGCGTCGAGTTCGGTGTCGATCACGTCGAGCTTGAGCGGATGGCCATCGATGCCGCCCTTGGCGTTGATCTGATCGACGGCGAACCGAATTCCGGCAAGGTTCTGTCCATCGGTCACCTTGAAGGGGCCGGATTCGATAATGGTGGCGAGAAATGTGATGGGCGCCTTGCTGCTGCCGGCCGTCGCGGGGCGAGTGGCTCCCGCCAGCGCGACCGCGCCCAGCAAGGAAGCTGCCAAGCCCCTGAACCCCAATTTCTTCAACCATCGTGTCGTCATCATTGACCTCCTGACTTCTTCCAATCCTAAACTTCGAGATATTGGCGCCGGATTTCGGCAGAGGCCGCGAGCGCGGCGGGCGTGCCGTCGAACACCGTTTCGCCCTTCGACATCACCGTGATGCGGTCGGCGATGCGACGGGCGACGGCGAGCTTCGACTCGACAACGAGCACCGCGATGCCACTTTCCGCGAGCGCCTTGAGCGCGCGCTCCAGCACCTGCACGATCACTGGGGCGAGCCCCTCGGTCGGCTCATCGACCAGCAGCAGCCTGGGCTTACCCATCAGCGCGCGCCCGATGGCGAGCATCTGCTGTTCCCCGCCCGAAAGGGTGCGCCCGCGCTGGCGCATTCTGTCGGCGAGGCGAGGGAAGATGGAGAGCACACGGTCGAAAGCGGCGCGCGCCGGCTGGCCGAGTCCGCGCCAGACGCCCATGGAGAGATTTTCGGCCACCGTAAGATCAGGAAAGATCAGGCGCTCCTCAGGCACATAACCGATGCCGCGCCGGGCAATCGCATGTGGCGGAAGACCGGTGATGGGCTTTTCGCTGAAGCAGATTTCTCCGCCCGAGGCGCCGACGATCCCCATGACGGATTTGAGCGTCGTGCTTTTGCCCACACCGTTGCGGCCGAGCAGGCACACCACTTCGCCTGCGCCGCAACGCAATGTCACGTCATGAAGAACCTGGCTTCGCCCATAGCGTGCGGCGAGGGAGCGAATTGCCAGCATATCAGCCCACCGCCTCGCCGAGATAGACACGCCGCACTTCAGGATCGGCATTCACTTCTTCCGGCGTGCCCTCGGTCAGCACGCGCCCGTAATCGAGCACGGTGATCCG
>JASHVY010000254.1 GCA_030044345.1 Acetobacteraceae bacterium
GCGCGAGTCGTGCGTTTGAAGTTGTCGCTCTCGTCGCCGCCGGCCTGGCAAAAGCGAACCCCATCCAAATTGCGCTGGGCGGACCGGATCGATGCGGCGACTTGCGCCGGATGATGCGCACTTGGAAATCGGCTTTACCCGTCTCGGGGAAGCAACCTCGCGAGACTTAAGCGGAGGACTGCATCGACCGGCCGCCAGAAGGGGCCGCTAGAAGGGTACGAGGCAAAAAGATCCGAGGGTCGCAGCAGCCATGTGAGCAACCGATGCGGCACAAGCAGCCACTCGGCAGTTTTGGAGGGTCAAAGTCCAATGTGCACGCCCAGCTTTGTCGACGAAGCAATGCGGAAGAAGATTGCGGTCTACGGTGCTGCCTTTCGCAAGGCCTCGTCGAGTCCATTCGGGTCAGCCGATGAGATCGGCATGCTGAACCTGGTCGATGCCGACTCGCGGCAAGCGATCATCAGCCGAGCCGACGCCGGAAAGATGTTCGACCTCGCCGTCGACCATTTTGTCGGCATGCCTGGATGGTTTCGCGCGGGCGATCCTGGCTATCAGATTTGGATGACTCATACACCGGGAGGCGAGCGATGTGACGACGTAATGCGGGTAGGGCCGCAGCAGAATAAGCTCGTTTCATACTCCGGCGATGCGGTCTCGATGTACACGCACTGCGGCACCCACGTGGACGCGCTCAATCACTTTGGTTACGATGGCGAGATATTCAATCACTGGTCCGCCGATCGGGATCTGGGCAGCCGCCACTGGCGCGTCGCTGGCGCTGACAAGCACCCGCCAGTGATTGCGCGTGGCGTGTTGTTCGACGTTGCCGGCCTGCTTGGGGTGGACATGCTTCCACCGAGCTATGGCATCGGGGCGGATGATCTGAAGAACTGTCTCAAGCATCAGGGCGCAACATTGCGACCCGGTGACGTTGCCATGATCAGGACAGGCCGGATGCGCGTTTGGCCAGACCATGAGCAGTACCTGCCGAACCCTCCAGGTCTCAATAGAGAGGGAGCTCAGTTCCTTGCCGAGGCCGGTGCGATAACGATCGGTGCTGACAATCATACGCTGGAACAGAACCCTTCGGCGGATCCGGAGAACTGGCAGGTCGTGCACACATACCTGCTGGCTGAAGCCGGTGTTCCAATCATGGAGATGGTGAACCTCGAAGATCTCGCGAAGGAACAGATATTCGAATTTGCCTTCTTCGGCGCCTGCATCAAGTTCCGCGGTGCTACCGGCGCACCCATGCGCCCGGTCGCAATGCCGCTTAGAGCGGATCGCGCTTGACCGGAATCGCGAGGCGATCCAGGAGTGCCGTGAATCCGCCCGGGAAAACAACAGCCAGAGTGGGATACGCAAGCGGGAGCGAACGCATCCCGCCCTGGGGATGATTCGAAACCCTGGCGTCTGGAGCGAGACCAGGTCGGGATCCCCGCCGACAAGCCGGCGGGGCGCCCGGCGATTCCACCAAAAGCCATATTGATCCAGATTGGGTTACACTGATACCCAAGCCCTCTGAGCGGAGGAGTTGAAGCAGGCATCAACGATCTTCATGATCTCGTAGGCGTCCCGGAATGTCGGCCACATTGGCTTGCCGGAGGCGACTGCCTCTATAACTTCGCATACCTCGATGGCTTTGAATTCGTTGTAGCCCAGCGCAAAGCCAGCCACCGGAAGAAAGGCCGCGTAATTGGCATTCTCAGGGCCGACATCGATCGCACGAAAGCCCTGCCGGCCGGGTCGGTCTTCCGTTGAGAAGAACCGCAGCCGATTTACTTCTTCGAAGCGGTATTCGAGGCTTCCCTTGGTGCCGTATAATTCATAGTTCTGCAAAAACCGGCGTCCCGTTGCGACGCGGCTCACGTCGATGACCCCTCTGCCTCCTCCTTTGAAAGAGCATAACAAGGTTACGAGGTCGGCCGTCGTAACCTCACGCGTGTCCGTGCCAGAAGGTTTCGTAATCGGCACGCCGTAACCGAAGCCCTCGCTGTAGGGGCGTCGTTGAGTCGTAATGGCAACGTCGGCGACAAGCCCGTCGACAGGGCCTATCAGGCGATGAATGAAGCTGAACACGTGAGAGGCAATGTCGCCTACGGCGCCGGTGGGTGCCATCCGATCGTCGCAACGCCACATATAGGGTGCGCGAGCGTCTGATAGAACGTCCACGTGCATGGAAGAACGAAACAAAACCACCTCGCCGATTTCGCCATTTTGAATGATATCGCGCGCGACATCGTGGGCGGGATTTTTTGGAAAATTGTGGCCAACGCGAGTGACGAGATTGTGCTTTTCGGCAAGCTTGGTTAGCTCTTCGGCTTGTTCGGCGGTGGCTGTGAAAGGTTTTTCGCAATATACATTTTTACCGGCCTGCAGCGCTGCTTTGGCAACGGGAAAGTGCAGGTAGTCCGGTAAACAGATGTCGACAAGATCGACATCCGGGTCTTCTATGCCATCTTTCCAGGAGCGGGAGGTATTCGCGGCGCGGCAAACCGACTGCAGCTCGACCAGCCGAGGTTCCGACTCATCTATCAACCAGGCAAGTTCCGGTATCCCCGTCAGCTTCGGGAAGAGAAGATTCGCATTTCGATATGCCAAGGTGTGGCACTTCCCCATCCACCCGCACGCACCCAAGAGTGCCACCTTCACCGTT
>JASHVY010000255.1 GCA_030044345.1 Acetobacteraceae bacterium
CCCAGGCCGGGTCGGGTCGGTCTTCAGCTCGATCGTGAAATGCGCCTCCGGCGCCGCAGCAAGAGCCGCCGCCAAAGTCGGGATGCGCGCGCCGTCGCTCGGCTTCTGCGCCGGATGGCGGGCCGCGTAGGCGGAGCCGGGACGGATCCGGCCGACATCATAGGCAGAGAGGGAAGCGAGCGTCAGCGCGTGGAGCGGCGGGCCGGGCCTGGTGAGCCAGGCACCGTCCGGCCCCCGCGTGAGGTCCGGATTGAGGACGAAATCGTGATAAAGGACCGGAACATCGTCGGCGGTGACGGCGATATCGATCTCGAAGCGCCGCACCCCGAGCGCCAGCGCCGCTGAAAACCCTTCCAGCGTGTTCTCGGGGAAGAGCCCGCGCGCGCCGCGATGGCCGATGATCTCGAAGCCCGGACGCACAAGCGGGACACTCTCAGGCGCAGTCGCAGCCCGAGGTCGGCCCCTTGTCGCCGCGCACGACGTGATGATCGATCCATTCCGCCACCAGGAGCCGCGCCTCCGAAATCGAGGCCTCCGGGTGATGGATGCGGTAGAGTGTGGTGCAGGCCTGGAAGGATTCGAGGTCGCCGCAGCCGCCGCGGCGCAGGTCCCGATAGGCCGTCACCACGGCCCGCTCGCAGCGGCGAGCGATATGGCTGAATTCACGACCCATCCGGCGCGACTCCTTGTTGCGAATCACTCGCAAGACCTGGCGGGAGTGTATCCGCCTCGCTCCGTGTCGGCAAGCCGAACGGATTGACGAGCATCCTCAATTTCAGCTCCGGGTGACCGGCCAGAATGAAGCTCACCCACATCTCGCGCCTCCGCCCCCCTCCGAGCGGCTTAAACCGCTGTCTCGTTCCTTGTATGGACTCCTCCCCATCGTTCGGCGGCATGATGCGGAGGAGAGTTTCGCTGCCATGACAGAGACCAGAACCCACGAAGCGGTCGTCAACGCGCAATTCGGCGCCCGTGCCGATTCCTATCTGAAGAGCGCGGTGCATGCCGCAGGCGCCGATCTCGATGCGCTGGCCGATCTCGTCCGCAGCCACGGGGAGGCCCGGGTGCTCGATCTCGGCTGCGGCGCCGGCCATGTCAGCTTCGCCGCAGCCCCGCATGTGCGCGAGGTCGTCGCCTGCGATCTTTCGCCCGAGATGCTTTCCGTGGTCGCCGAAGCGGCCAGGGAGCGCGGCTTCGCCAATATCATAACGCGCGAGAGCGTGGCCGAGAGCCTGCCCTTCCCCGAGGCGAGCTTCGATTTCGTGCTGAGCCGCTACAGCACGCATCATTGGGGCGATCTCGATGCCGGGCTTCGCGAGATCGCGCGCGTGCTGAAGCCGGGTGGCGCCGTTGCGATTGCGGATACTGTTTCACCCGGCACGCCGCGGCTCGACACCTTCCTTCAGGCGATCGAGCTGCTGCGCGATCCTTCGCATGTGCGCAGCCGTTCCTGGGCCGAGTGGCAGGAGGCGCTTGCCCGCGCCGGGCTTTCCGCGCGGAGCGCGCGCAGCTTTCGCATCCGCCTCGAATTCGACAATTGGGTGGCACGGATGCGCACCCCGAAAATCCAGGCCGATGCGATCCGGGCCCTGGAGGCGGCAATGCCGGAAAGCGTCGTCGCCTATTTCGATATCGGACCGGATGGCAGCTTCAGCATGGACACGGCGTGCTTTGAGGCAGTGAAGCTCGCGCTTTGATCAATCCAAATCGGCGGCGAGCAGCGCTTCCATGATCCGCTCGCGCGTGAGCGGCATGGTTCGCACGCGGGCGCCGAGCGCGTGGGCCACCGCATTGCCGATCGCCGCCGCGGTCGGTCCGAGCGCGGCCTCGCCGACCCCGACCGCCGGATCATCGTCGCTGCCGACGAAGGCGATCGTCACCTCCGGCACCTCGGGGAATCGCAGGACGGGATAATTTTCCCACGCGGCGCTGGCGATGCCTTCGTCCGAGACCCGCACCGCCTCCTTGAGCGTCCAGCTCGCGGCCTGGATCACGCCGCCTTCGATCTGGTTCGCCGCGCCATCCGGATTGATGACGAGGCCGGCATCGACGGCGCACCAGACGTGAAGGAGCTGCACCGTTTCCTGGACGAGGACCTCCGCGACCGCGGCGACATAGGCGGCCCTGTTCTTGTAGCGGCTGAAGGCGATCCCGAACCCCTCGCCCGTTCCGCCCGCAGGGCGCTTGGCCCAGCCGGCCATCTCGGCCGCGCGCTCCAGCACGCGCCGGCCGCGCGGATCGGAAAGCAGCGAAAGCCGGTAGGCGAGCGGATCTTCGCCCGCGAGCAGAGAGAGTTCGTCAACGAAACTCTCGATCGCGAAGACATTCGCGTGCGCGCCGAGCCCGCGCATCGAGGAGGTGCGAAGCGGCGGGCGCGCGATCAGATGATGGATGACGCGCTGCGGCGGCAGATCATAGAGCGCGCGGGCATTGCGCAACCCGCCGAAACCGTTCGCCTCGGGGATGTCCGCGAGTGGCGGCGGGGGCGGCGGCTCGGGCAGGGCATCGGCGGGCAGCAGATTGACGGCGCCGTGCAGCCCTGGCCGCCCGCCATGCGTGCCGCTGAAAACCTCGATCGACCAGTCCACCGGCCGAAAGCGCGCATCGAGCGCGGCGCGGAGATCGACCACCATCGCCGAGCCGAAAGGGGTCGCCGAAAGCTCGTCCGCGCGGCTCCATTGCACGCGGACCCACGAGCCGGGACGGGCATGGGCGATCAGCGCCGCGTCTGCCGCCGCGTCATCGGCGCCGTTATGGCCGTAGCAGCCGGCCCCATGGCGATGGCGGA
>JASHVY010000256.1 GCA_030044345.1 Acetobacteraceae bacterium
CCGGTGCCTGGTCCGGAAAACGGAGAGAAGTCTTTTTGCTTCTTTTTCTTCAGAAAAAGAAGTCTCCTTCTTTCTGAGACTTCATCGAAGTGCATAACACTTTCTAAACAAGGGTTCGCGAGGCGAGAACGACGGTGACGAAATCGTCGGGGGTCTTCGCAAAGGGACCATCGCTGGCCGGATGGTATTCGATACGCAGGCGCTCTGATGTGACGATCATGCGCAGATAGCCATAACCCCGATCATCATAATTTTCGAGGGTGACTTCGTCTCCACCGTCCTTGGCGGTTTTGATGACACTCGGCGTGCGGAGCACGCTGCCGCGTCGCGAGAGCCGGGCAAGGCCATGGCCGCCATTGCCAGCGATGAGGTAGGGAATTTCCATCCTGCCGTGGCGACGCGTGAAACGCTGGTAATTGTGGGCATGACCGGCGAGAACCGCGTGTGGCCAGATCCCGACTTTTTCGCAGATCGCATCGATCTGCTCGCCCATCCTCGGGCTGCCGCCGTGCCTGGAGTCGGCGACATAGACCGGGTGGTGATGGGCAATGAGGAGCGCGCCTTGGAATTTTTCCTCCCGGACGCGCCGCAGCGCCGCTTCCAGATAGTGAAGCTGCGAATCGCCGATATGGTCATCGGCGATGACGCCGGGATCTTCGAGCGTGTTGGAATAGAGTGACAGCAAACGGAGAAAAGGAGCCTCGAAGGTGAAGAAGACGCCCGGCTCGATCTGCGCGGTGCGCGAGAGCCCGCCCGCCTCCGGCGTCACCACGAAATCCTCCTGGCAGAAATTTTCGAGAAAAGCAGCGAGCGTTTTTGCTCCCGATTCAGGTGCCACCATGCCGTCATGATTGCCGGCGATGGCGATGATCGGCGCCGGATAGTCCCGATAGGGTTCGTAGAACTGGTCATAATAATAGGCGGCTTCGCCGAAGCTGTAGATGACATCGCCGAGATGGAAGAAGAAGCGGGGCGTGTCTGCTGGATTGGTCTCGTCAAAATCGGCCGTCATCTTGTCGGCGACCAGATTCTGTGTCTCCGGCCCGCGCGTGCTGCCGGTATCACCGACCGTATGGAACACGAGCCGACCGGCGGTCTCGATCGCGGCGATGGTCTGCTGGTCGCCGCCAAGTACCTCTGCCAAGGTGAGCCGCGGCTCGACACCGCCGCGCGGCGCCGGAAAGGGCATGGGGACGAGCTTGTGCTCGCGGTTCAGCGTGTCGATCTCGCGATAGGCCTCACGGTCGGAGCCGTGCCGCACGGCGAAACGGGTCGGGTCCGGTGTCGGCTCGGGCTGGGCGAAAACCGGGCCGTCCACGGGACTCGGTTCGACGGAGCTCCTGGATTCGGGCGCGGCCTCTTCGGCACGATGCTGCTCGCCGTGCCTGCGGTGAGGCTCGTGCTCATGCCTTCCGTCATGGTCGTGCGGCCGCCTGCCCGTCGCCATCCTCCTCTGTTCGGAGACGGATGATGCGACAAGGGCATGCGGTTGGTGTGTGACGATGGTGCTAATTCCTTGCTGTCTAGAGCGGGATGCGTTCACTCGCGCTCACCCATCCCGCTCTCGGTCGTTGTTTTCTCGCGTGATTCAGACCTCCGGTGATCCCACCTCCGGTCATCACGCTCCAGGCCAGGCAAGAGGAGATCGGGCCTGGATGAAACGGGGGAAAATCGAGATGCCAGGGCGGAGACCGGAGGCAGGGAGAGCGCAGGATCCGCGCCGCGGGGAGCGGGCGCGCCCTGGGGATGAGTTCGCGGCGTACGTGGCCGAGATGTTCGCCCCGCTCGGTGTGGTGCGTGCGGCTCGGCTGTTCAGCGGTCATGGGTTCAAGTGCGACGGTGTGCACTTCGCCATGATCATCCGCGGCGTTCTCTATCTGCGCTCAGATGCGAGCCTGGCTCACGAACTTTCCGCTCTCGGCGCGCGACCCTTCGCCTACCGGACGAAGCAGCGGACAGTAACGGTTGGCTCCTATTACGCGGTACCGGAGGATCGGCTCGACGAGGTGGAAACCATGCTCGGATGGGCGCGGCGTGCTCTCATGGCGGCGCGTGCAAATGCCGAGCGCACCAGCGCCAAACGCGCGAAACCCGGCCCCGGCAGCACGCGGAAGCCGCCACGTCGAGCTTAAGCGGGATTCGTCATTTTTGTCCTATTGCAACGCCTGCCACAGCTTCGATGGCGTAAGCGGCATCTGGATGTGCGCGGCGCGGTCCGTGCGGCCTGCGCGAATAAGGGCATCAGCGACCGCGTTGACCACCGCGGGGGTGGCACCGATCGTGCCGAGCTCACCCACCCCTTTCACCCCGAGTGGATTGGTCCGGCATGGTATCGACTGGTCGAGCACATGCACGAAATCGCGGACAATGTCGGCGCGCGGCATCGTGTAGTCCATGAGGCTCGCGGTCGTCGCCTGGCCGGAAGCGGAATCGTAGATCATGTGCTCGCCCAGCGCCTGACCGATGCCTTGAACGGCACCCCCGTCGAGTTGGCCGCGCACGATCATCGGATTGACGATGCGACCGACATCGTTTGCCGAAACATAGGAGACGATCTCGATAAGACCGGTCTCAGGATCGATCTCGACCTCGCAAATATGGCACCCGTTCGGCCAGCTTGGCCCGTCCACCGTGCTTGTCATGTCGACGAAGATGCGCTGCTCCGGCTGGCGCTGGGCAAGGGCGAAGAGCCCGATGCGGCGGTCCGTGCCGGCGACGTGAAATGCGCCTTCCGCATATTCGATGTCGGCGACGGAAGCCTCGAGCGCTTCACCTGCAAGCACGCGCCCGGTATCGATAGCCCTCTCCGAGGCATGGAAGATCGCGGAGCCTGCGGTGAAGAGCGAGCGCGAGCCGGCGCTGCCGAAGCCCGAACCACGGTCGGTGTCGCCGTGAACGAGGCGGATCTTGTCAATCGGCACTTGAAAGACATCGACGACGAGCTGCGCGTAGGATGTGGAGATTCCCTGCCCCATCCCCATCGTCGAGGCATAGACCTCGATCTCTCCGGAACCGGAGACCGCAATGGTCACGCGTTCCTCGAAGACATTCGCTCCGGTCCATTCGAGGAAGGACGCGATGCCGCGTCCGCGCAGCTTGCCGCGAGCCTGCGATTCGGCCTCCCGGCTCGGGAAGCCTGTCCATTGGGCGAGTGTCACAGCCTGGTCGATGATGGTGCCGAATTTGCCGCTGTCATAGACTTGCCCCATCGCGTTCGTATAAGGCATCTGCTCCGGCTGAATGAGGTTGCGTCGGCGGATTTCGACCGGATCAAGACCGAGTTGATGAGCGGCCATATCGAACAGGCGCTCGATGAGATAGATCGCCTCGGGGCGTCCGGCGCCACGGTAGGGGCCCGTCGGCGCGGTGTTGGTCAGAACGGCATTGAATTCGAAATCGATCGTTCGGATATCGTAGATGCTGGTCGAAACCCAGGGGCCGATCAGGAGCTGGATGATGATCCCGGACGTTCCGCCATAGGCACCCACATTGGCAAGCGTGCGAATGCGATAGGCCAGCACCTTGCCGTCGGCATCGAGGGCAAGCTCGGCGTGGCTTTCGGTATCCCGGCCATGAGTCGCCGCAAGCAGCTCTTCAATGCGCTCGGCGGTCCACTTGATCGGCCGCCGCAAGTGGCGTGCCGCGTAGGCGACGACGATATCCTCGGAATAGAGTCCGGTCTTCATCCCGAAACCGCCGCCAACATCACCCACGACGACGCGGACTTTCTCCCGCGGGATGCCGAGTACCGCGTCGCACAGCGTATCCCGGGCCCCGGAGGGCGTCTGGCTGGAGAGATGCAGCGTCATCCGGTCGCTCGCCGCGTCATAGTTGGCGAGCACACTGCGCGGCTCCATCGGCGTCGGCGCCAGGCGTTGGTTGACGAGGTCGAGGGCAACGATATGCGCGGCCGCTTTGAAGGCGGCTTCAGCCGCCGCGGCGTCGCCATGCCGCATCTGCGCCGCGATATTGCCGGTGGCTTCCGGCCAGATAAGAGGTGCACCGTCTTCGGTCGCAGAAGCCAAGTCCACCACGACCGGCAATTCCTCATAGAGAACCTCGATCGTCTCGATCGCATCCTTGGCCTGTATCCGTGTCTCGGCAATCACGGCGGCAACGGCTTCGCCGACAAAGCGGACGGTGCCGTCCGCAAGCGCCGAGCGAAGCGGCGTCGCACCCGGCGAACCATCCGGGCGCTTGAAGATCGGGGCGAGAGGCAATGGCTTCACCCCGGCTTTCGCGAGGTCTGCGCCGGTGAGGATTGCGATCACGCCTGGTTTCGCGCGCGCCGCCGTCGTATCGATCGAATGGATGCGGGCATGCGCGTGCGGCGAGCGGAGAAAGACAAGATGAGCCTGGGACGGCAAGGAAACATCATCGGTGAAACGGCCGGCGCCCTTCAGAAGGCTCGCATCCTCGATCCGTCGCACTTCCCGGCCACTACCAAAGCGGCCTGTGATGGTATGTTCTGTCATCGTCTCTCTCTCAAGCAATCGATATTCGCGTGGTGCTGCTCAGAATCCGATATGGGTATCAAATCGCGCGGCGGGCGGATGGAAGCGACAACCGGTCTGGAATCGAGATTGGTCCAGCTTCACGATCGGTGAAGCATGCTCTCGATCGTCTTATGTACGACCCGCGAGGACGGTGGCCGCCCCCTCGTTCCAGAAACGCCGTGCTGTGGCAGCGCCGATGGCGGAACCGTTGCCCTGCTCAATAACAAAGATCGTGCAGGTGCATGCGTAAATTTGACAAAATGCGCCCTGGTTCAGAAACCATGTTTGTACTCCAGCCTGTTATCTTGTCCGATTACCGGTTTCCAGGACGTCTCTTCGGAGAGATCTTGAAATCACGCCGATTGAAGCGTGAACGCCTCACGCTTCCGCCATTTCCGCCTCAACCTGCTTCACGATGGTCGGATCCTGCAAGACGCTGCGCGGTTTCAGCATGTGCCAAACCTCGACGGCAAGCTTTTGCACGGAAGCATCACGCGCGGCAACCCGGGACAGGGCTTTTGCAAATCGCAACGAATTTTCCAGGTCCGGAGGGCGTTTTCCGCTGGTATGGGGATAGGCAAGATCGGGGATCGCCGCCATGGCCCATGGCGTTTCGATCAGGGAGCCGGTCTCGGCCAGGAATGCCCGACTGAGGCCGTGAAAGGGATCCTGCTCCGATGCGCGAGCGCCGATCAGGCGATGGAGCAGGCAGGCTTCCTTGGCGGCCATGGTCATGCCCTGGCCATAGATCGGATTGAAGCGGCAGAACGCATCCCCGAAAGGAACGAGGCCATCGGGAAAATCCTTCAAGCGCTCGAAATGCCGCCAGGCGCTCTCGGGGAAACCGAAGCGTGCCAATCTGCCGGTTGGCGCCGCATTCCTGATTGCGTTGTAGATCGTGGGCGTGATGAATTGGCGCAGGTAAGCCACAAGCGCGGCCCACTCGCCGGGCGGACGATCGTCGCCGCAGCCTGCGATGGTCATCATCCAGCGATGGCCCTCAATCGGAAAGATCAGCCCACGGCGCGTGGAATGCGGGGCGTTCGCATGGGTCAGCACCACCTTCCAGTCGGACGGAGCATCGTCGGGCATGTCCATGATGGCTGTCGTATAGCCAAGATCGATGCCGATCGCCGTCTCGTCCGGCAAGGCG
>JASHVY010000257.1 GCA_030044345.1 Acetobacteraceae bacterium
GTCGGAGCGCCTGGTAGTTAACGGTGTTGACGCCCAGATTCGCTTTCGGCTTGGCCCGCAGGGCGTCGGACGGACCCACCATCGCTCACGCGTCCTCGGGCCTGACCTCGCAACGACCTGCTGTGTCGGTCGCCACCAACTCAGCCGAGCTCCTTGAGCAACTTCTTTCCGAGTTCCTGACTCTCGTAGTCGACCAAGACATAAGGGAAGTTGATCTGCGTCGGCCCTGCCCCCTGGACGGCATTGATCGTCGCGTTCACACATGCTGCACCGATCGCGACTATGTCGAGCGCACCCGTTGCTCGTATGGGGCTTCCGCTGAGAATGCTTCGGATCACCGGCGCCGTACCATCAAATCCACAGACGAACATGTTCTTCTGCCGCAGCGCGCTCGGATGCGTCTGGAGAAAGGCTTGCAGACATCCGTCACAGCCCGCGTCGGCGATGCAGATAAACATGCTGATGTCCGGATGCGCCTCGAGCATGGCCTGTGCGGCAGGCAGCGTCTGAGGGGATTCCACTCCCTCATGTTGGGCAACAACCTCAGCGCCCGGAGCGACTTTCTGGAGCGCCGCCACGGCGCCCTCGATGCGCTGGCGCCCGGTGAGAATGATCTGGTACGTGAGTAGCGCCACTTGGGCCTTGCCGCCGAGGGTCTTGTTCACCCATTGACCCGCGTAGGTCCCGACGATGCGCGCGCCTTGAAGGTTGTCGAAGACCACCCAGCCGTCGACATTGGGCAGCGCATTGTCGGAGTAGTCGAGGAACCTGATTCCCGACTGGTGCGCCTTCTTGATCAGCGGCTGGATGCCGCTGGGATCAAGTGGAAGCACGATCATCCCAGCAACGCCCTCCGAGATCCAAGTCTCGATTTCCGAGAGCTGGGTATCGAGTTTGTTGTTGGCGTGGCTCACAAGTACCTCATAGCCACGCTTGGCGGCCGCTTCTCTTGCCCCGCGCATCAGCGGTTGCCAGACCTCGGAGCCCGTTTCGGGATGGTTGAAACCAATCTTCTTCGACTTTGCCGCTGCCGTCGGCCGGAACGGTGCAGTCGAGGCAGCGCCGGCTGGCCCAGCTTTCCCGAACGCGACGGCCCCCGCGCCGACCGCTATCCCACCAACCAGCGCACGACGGTTAATCGAGCGCTTCGCTCCACTACCATTAGGCGGGTGATCCCTTAATTCTCCCATCCTCCTACCGCCTTTGCTTTTGACGAGAAAAACGCCACGCGCTGCTACCGTTCGGCATATCGTCATGCTGTCTGGAGAGGAGGCGGCTCTCAAAAAGGGCTGCCTCCTCCCTTCATCCGGCCAACACGGACCCGATGACGAAGCCACGGCGTGAGGGCGAAGCCAGGACTTCCGCCTTCGTGTCCTCGGCGGGCCGCTCGCCAAGAAGCTCCTCGTTCCCCACGACCGTGCCTCCCTTCTTCCCCCCGGTTGATCCGATTGGCCGGCATGCTTGCGGCCTGATGCCGGGTTGTCAATACATATTATTAAATTTAATATACAGCCTCGTGACGACCGATGTGAGAACAGGACCTTGCGGCCATGACGGATCTGGCTCTCGGATCGGAACTGGGTCTCGCGAAAAAAGATCTCGACACGCCGGCCCTGCTTCTCGATCTTGATCTCTTCGGCGCGAACGTGCGCAGAATTGCGGGCACCTGCCAAAAGGCGGGAATCAACTGGCGCCCTCACACCAAGGCGATTAAGACCCCCGCGCTCGCGCACCTCCTCGTGAAGGCAGGGGCCATAGGCGTGACCTGCGCCAAACTTGGCGAAGCAGAAGTCATGGCGGCTGCGGGAATCCGCGACGTCCTCGTGGCGAACCAGGTTGTAGGGCGCGCGAAGGCGATGCGCCTTGCAAACGTGCAGTCTCGGGCGAGCGTGATGGTGGCCCTCGACAGCAGCTGCAACGCGCTTGAAATCAGTGATGCCGCTGTCGCCGCGAGCACGAGAGTTCCGGTGCTGATCGAGGTGAATACGGGACAGGACCGTGCAGGGCTCGAACCCGACGCTGCGACTGTGGACTTCGCGCGCGAGGTTGCTTCTCTTCCCGGACTGATTCTTAAGGGCCTGATGACCTGGGAGGCGCATGCGGCCAAAATAACCGAGGCTGAGGAGAAAGCGCGTGCGGTGAAAGCCGCGCTCCGCGCGCTTGCGGCGACGGCGGATCTTTGCCGCCAGGGCGGGTTTCCAATTGAGGTTGTGAGTTGCGGCGGCACGGCGACATACGCGCTAAGCGCGGCGTGTCCGGGGATTACCGAAATTCAGGCGGGTGGCGGCGTCTTCTGTGATGTGCATTACCGAACCCATTACGGTGTCGATCACGACTATGCATTGACGCTTTTGACGACGGTAAGCAGCCGCCCGACCCCAACTCGCGTGATTTGCGACGCCGGAAAGAAGGCCATGAGCGTCGACATGGCCGTTCCGCTGCCGGTCGGCTTGCAGGGCGTAAAATCCGTACGGCTGAATGCCGAGCACACCATTCTTGAGCTGGACCAGCCGAACGATAGGCCTCGAGTCGGAGAGCGGCTGGAGTTTGTGGTCGGCTACTCCGACACCACCGTGCATCTACATGATGATCTCTACGGTGTGCGCAACGGGATCGTCGAAGTCGTTTGGTGTATCGAGGGACGTGGAAAAATGCGATGATGCGACTGTCATACTGCATATAGGGTGGAACAGGGAATGAAATTCCATCCCTCGCCGCCGTGTCAGCGGCGACCGTGGGCGGTGCTTCCAAAGAACGTTTCGGCGACCACGCCCGCCGTTCTCGACCGCTATGCAATGCAGGCGGACTTGGAACGGCTCGCGGTTGGGTTCTGTTGCAAGCCTGCCGGGCCGCTCAGGGATGTGGCAAGCTGTTTCGGGCCGAGCGGCGGGCGTGCGATGAACACGGACAAAGGCGACGCATTCAGGGGACGGCATTTCACCGCCGGGGTCATCCTGTGGGCGCTGCGGTGGTATTTGGC
>JASHVY010000258.1 GCA_030044345.1 Acetobacteraceae bacterium
GGCTGCGGCTGGGGCGGGCTCGCGCTGACATTGGCCAAGGACTATGGGGCGCGGGTGCTCGGCATCACGCTTTCCTCCGAGCAGCTTGCCGAGGCGCGCGCCCGCGCCGCCGCTTCCGGGCTTGCCGAGCGTGTGCGCTTCGAGCTGCTCGATTATCGAGCGGTCAATCAGCAATTCGACCGCATCGTCTCGGTCGGGATGTTCGAGCATGTCGGCATCGGCCATTACGACGCCTTCTTCGCGACGCTCAAACGCTGCCTCACCCCGGACGGCGTGGCTCTTTTGCATGCGATCGGGCGCAGCGACGGGCCGGGAGCGACCAATCGTTGGATCGCCAAATACATCTTCCCGGGCGGCTATGCGCCAGCCCTTTCCGAGGTGCTGCCTTCTGTCGAACGCGCCGGCCTCTGGGCGACCGATATCGAGATCCTGCGCCTGCACTATGCCGAGACGCTGGCACGCTGGCGTCGCCGTTTCCTCGCCAATCGCGACACGATCGCCTCGGTCACCGACGAACGGTTCTGTCGGATGTGGGAATTCTATCTCGTCGGGTCCGAGCTCGCTTTCCGTCGCGAAGGCCACATGATCTTTCAGATCCAGCTCGCCCGTTCGCAAAGCGCGGTGCCGCTCACCCGCGATTACATCACTGCGGCCGAGCAGGCCGCAAGCGCGGACCGCCCGATGATCGCCTAGATCGATATGGCTTCTGGCAGAACCGCTTCGCAGAGCGCCAGTAGCCGTATTGATCTTATCGGGAGAAGCATGCTTCCCCGGTTCGACATGAAGCGGCTTCATGCCACCCTCGATGCCGAACGGCGTGCGCGTGGATTGAGCTGGAATGCCCTCACGGATGAGATCAACAGGCCTTTCGTAGGCACTCCTTCGATCCCGATCAGCGTCGCAACGATCAGAAGCATGCCAGGCAAGCGCTCGGTCACCAGCGCCGTCGTGCTGCAGATTTTGCGATGGTTGCACCGGTCACCGGAGAGCTTTCTTGCGGGACAGGATGTTGCGCCGGAAACCGAGAAACCGCTACCGGAGCCTGGTCCCTCGCGTATTCTCCGCTTCGATACAAGGGCGCTTTATGCCGCGCTCGACGCCGAGCGGCGTCGGCGAGGGTTGGGCTGGAATGCGCTCGCCCAGGAATTGCCCGGATTCACCGAGAGCATGCTCACGAATCTTTCGACCGGGCCGCTGATCGGCTTTCCGCGGGTGATGGTGCTGACGCAATGGCTGCATCGTCCGGCCGCGGATTTCGTACGGGATCATGCACGCTAACGCGTTCAGTCAGGCTGAGCACGCTCTGGATCAGCTCGTGAACTGCTCGGCGACGATGCGTTCCGAGAGGGCCTGATCGGGGTCGAACAATACCGTGACCGAGAGCGAGCGGTCCTCGCGGACGGCGACGCGCAGGACATTACGCACCTCGGTGAAGTCTGCGACGGCAGAGACGGGGCGTTTTTCCGCCTCCAGCACCTCGAAGAGCACTTCCGCGCTGCTCGGCAGGAGCGCGCCGCGCCAGCGCCGGGGGCGGAAGGCGCTGATCGGCGTGAGCGGGAGGAGATTGGCGGAGAGCGGCACGATCGGTCCATGCGCTGAAAAATTATAGGCGGTCGATCCTGCCGGCGTCGAAATGAGGATCCCGTCGCACATCAACTCGGGCATCCTGATCCTGCCGTCCACCGAGATCCGGATCTTCGCTGTCTGGCGCAGTTGGCGCAGCAGGCTCACTTCGTTGAAGGCGAGCGCCTCGACGGTTCGCCCTTCGACCGTTTCGGCGTGCATCCTGAGCGGATAGAGAACGGTGCTCTGGGCAGCGGCCAGGCGGTCGGGCAATCCATCCTCGGCGTAGGTATTCATCAGGAAGCCGACCGAGCCGCAATTCATGCCATAGACGGGCAGGCCGCGGCTCAGCATCGCGTGCAGAGTCTCGAGCATGAATCCGTCCCCGCCCAGCGCCACCACGGCTTCCGCCTCGTCGGCGGTGCAGGTGCCGTAACGGGCGGCGAGCCGGGCCCGGCTCTCCTGCGCGAGCGGGGTCGGTGCGGCAAAGAAGCAGATGCGCCGCACCGCCTGAAACGGAGGCGGCACGACCTCGGCCACGCCCGAGCTGTCGACGCCGTTCAGATCAGCCTGCGATGGGCGAGCACCGGCATGTCGCGGCGCACCCGCTCGGAGAGCTTCGTCTCGATGCGTGCGCTCGCCCAACCGACGCCATCGGAGGCCTTGGCGACCACCAGCCCCCAAGGGTCGCAAAGCAGCGAGTGGCCATAGGTCCAGCGCGGCTCACCGCTTCCATCCCGGTGCATGCCCTGGCAGGCGGGGGCCGCAATCCAGCACTGGGTCTCGATCGCGCGAGCGCGGAGCAATACCTCCCAATGGTCCTTGCCGGTCTCGCGGGTGAAGGCGGCGGGAAGAAAGATCAGCTCCGCGCCGGCGCGGCGAAGGGCCAGGAAAAGCTCCGGGAAGCGGAGATCATAGCAGATGGCGAGACCGACCTTCACGCCATTCGCCTCGCACGTCACCACCTGCTCACCGGCGCCGAAGGTGGCGCTCTCGCGATAGCCGGTGCCGTCAGGGGTAACGATGTCGAAGAGATGGATCTTTCGGTAGCGCGCGATCTCCACCCCCTCCGGGCTGAAGACGACCGTGGTGTTGAAGAGCCGATCTCCGTCCTTCTCGCCGATCGAGCCGCCATGAACATGGATGCGCTTCTCGCGCGCCACAGCGCGGAGGAACTCGTAGGCCGGGCCACCCGGCGCGTTCGAGCCCGCCGCAGGCAGGGGCTCGGCCTGGGCAAATTTCGTCGCCCGGTCCCCGCCGAGGCAGGTCCAGATCTCGGGCAGGCCGAGCATGTCCGGCCGGTCGGAAGCGATGGCGCCGTCGATCAGGCGCGCCGCCTGCGCGATGTTGGCCTCCTTGTCGTGGCCGGGGCTCATCTGAACCACGCTCACGCGCATCCCTGTTCCTCCGCTCCGGCGGGCAGTGCATCAATACGCCGCTCAAGACGAGGCGCAAGGTGCGGCTCCCGCTCAACCCTTTGGGGCTCGGCCGTGCCGAAGCGCGCCAGCATGGCAGGGCGGGAAATCCAGAGCTCCTGGCGGGAGCGGAAGAAACCGTGGCTGTGCAATGCCTCGGGGTTGAAGGCCCGGAGCATGCCCCAAAGCAGGAAATCCTGCATCAGATCATGAATCCGATGCGCGATCGTCCGGTCCGGGGCGAAGATGTCGAGGCCGAACGCCTCGATCAGCCGGCGCTGATGGGTCGCGTCGAACGCACCGGCAAAAGCCCAGCGGGCGAACACGGCGTGCAGGCCCTGCCACCCGGGATCGCTGCCGAGCGCGCCCGCGAGCAGCACGAAGGATCGTCGCAGGCGCCGGCACGTTTCCACCGCCCAGCCGAGATCCGGCCCCGTATCGCCGAAGACCGGCAT
>JASHVY010000029.1 GCA_030044345.1 Acetobacteraceae bacterium
TCCTGCACGGCCTTGGCGTAGCTCTCGACCAGCAAGTGATAGTCCTTGATCAGGCGGCGGAAGGGGCCGAGCGCCAGCAGGTGCGCGATCAGGGGACGACTGTCGCGATCGCGGATATCGAGCAGCAGCCCACCCTCGATCGAAAGCCGAAGCTCATAGGGTCCCCCCGGGGGTCCCGGGGGTCCCGGCGAGAGCCCGACCGGCTGGAAGCAATTTTCGCGCTCGAGATCGGCGATCGCCTGCGCACGGTCCGCCTCCAGCGCGGGCGAAAGCCCGCTCGGCGCCTCGCCCACCAGCACCACCCGCGCGAGTGACGTGCCGGAAGCAGCCGGCGCGCCCGGATCTTCTCCGCGCGGGCTGCCATGGTATGGCCGAACCGCTGTCATTCGGGCGGAGAGTGCCGTCTTTTCGCTTTCGCAGCAAGTTTGTCCGCTTTATCGGATCCCTTCGGCCCGCCCCTCGATGCTGACCTCGGTCCTGACAGAGTTCGCGATGTAGCAGACCTCGTGCGCCTGATGGTGCAGCCCTGCCACCTCCGCCTCCGTCGGCCGCTTTTCACCGGCGAACCGGATATGGGGCCGCAGCACCACCCGGGCCATCCAGATCCGCCCTTTCTCCCGCTCGGCCATCGTGCCTACGGCGTGATCCTCGTAGGAGGCGACGACGAAGCCGGCCCGGGCCGCGTAATCGAGGAAGGAGAGCATGTGGCAGCTCGCCAGCGCGGCAACCAGGGCCTCCTCCGGATCGATCCCGGCCGGATCGGAATAAGGCACCCGCACCACTTCCGGCGAGGAGGAAGCACGCACCTTGGCCCCGCCATCGAACGCCCATTCGTGCCCGCGGCCATAGCGCCGGTCGGTGAAGACCTCGCCGTCCGAGAGCTTCCAGCGAACCGTCGCCTCATGATTGCCCATGACGTTCTGTCTCTTTCATGCCTGCGGCGTTGGTACATGGTATAAATTCATGACAGATCAGACTTATACGCATGGATGAAGGAGGGCGGCGAAACGTCATCCGACGGGATCGAAAATAGGCGATCACGGATGTCAGCACTCGCGACACTGGAGGAGAACATTCCTTCGCTCCGCCGCTATGCCTGGTCGCTGGTGCGCAACGCCAACGATGCCGACGATCTGGTCCAGGACTGCCTTCTCCGTGCCCTGGATCGGCTCGACACGGTTCGCGAGGAGGGGCAGCTCCGGCCCTGGCTCTTCACGATCATGCACAATCTCCATGTCAACCGCTGGCGGCGCGCGAAAATCCGCGCCGAGGTCCCGGCCGAAGACGCAGACGCCGAGATTTCCATGCCGGCGCCGCAACCGGCGAGCACCGAGATGCGCGAGGTTCTTCGCGGCCTCAGGGGGCTTCCGGTGGATCAACGCCAGGTGATCCTCCTCGTGGCGGTGGAGGGCTTCGAATATTCCGAAGTCGCCGAGATGCTCGGCATCCCGATCGGAACCGTCATGTCGCGCCTGAGCCGCGCGCGGGACCGGCTGCGGGACTTCGTGGAGGGACGGACCCAGCCCGTCCTGCGGAGAGTCAAATGAAAGAAAACAACGAAGAAAAGAACGAAGGTCCGGTCACCGACAACGATCTCCACGCTTATGTGGACGGCTTCCTCGATGCCGGGCGCCGGCCCCTGGTCGAGCGCCACCTTGCGGCCCATCCGGAAACGGCGGCTCGGGTTGCCGCCTGGGAGGCCGTCAGCGCATCGCTGCGTGAGGCGACATCCTGGAAGGCGCGGGAGCCCATCCCGGCAAGGCTCGATCTCGGCCGCCTTCTCGCGGCGCGCCGGGCTCGGCGCTGGCAGCCCGTGCGGGTTGCGGCCGGCATCCTGCTCGCGCTCGCGGTCGGCGCTGGCGGCGGATGGATGGCGCGCGGCCCGAGCCTGCCGGGCGGCATCACCTCCGTCGCGATGGAGGCTTCGGCCGTGCACCAGGCCTTTGCGGCGAACGTCGTCGCTTCCGCTCCTGGCACGACAGCGCAAGCCCAGCTCACGAGCTGGCTCATCGCGAAGACGGGCCACAAGGTTGCACCACCGGATCTCTCCAGGTCCGGCTTCCGGCTGGTCAGCGCTCAGCTCGTGGCCACCATGCAGGGGCCTGCCTGCATGTATCTCTATGACGGCCCGCAGGGGCTGCGCATCACGCTCTTCATGCGCCCGATGGAGAAGCGGGATATGAGTGCGCCGATGCGGCCGATGCACGGCAAGGACACGGTCGGCTATGTCTGGGCACGCAACGGCCTCGGCTACGGCCTCGTCGCGAGCGAACCTCTGGAGACACTGCACACCCTCGCCAATCAGATCCGGAGCGAGATGGGCGCGTCGATCTGATCCTGATCGACCCATGTCCTGAGGAGAATCCAGCCGGCGCGGAAACGCATAGAAGAAAACAGGCCCTTCAAATGTCTATTCAATGACAGCCAGGGAATAGAGAGATCCCGGTTCAACAGGAAGGACCCGAAGGATGACAAAATCACTCGCTCTCGCCTTTGCCGCATTTGCCTTCTCGGCAGCGAGCGCGCTCGCAAGCCCGTTGAGCGCACCAAATGACGGCAGTGTCGGGGGCAGCCTCCCACAGCAGAGCAATGTCCGGATTGCGGAGACCCTCCCTATGGCCGCCGCCCAATCCGGCAGTGATTCGCAGACTTTTTGGGGATATGGCAGAAACGCGTACGCCACGCCGAGCGTGAATGTCCCTGCTACGCCGACACCGCTCCGTGACAGCACCCTCGGCCTTGTGAACGAGACTGGCGGCGGGGACTGATCGAGAGGAAGGGCCGGCAGAGCGCACTGGAGCGAGATGCGTTTGCCTCCGCTCACGCATCCCGCTCCAGTCTTTTGTTTTCCCGCGTGATTGACGCCTCCGGTGAGTCCACCTCCGGCGATCACGCCAAAGCCCAAGGGGAAGACATAAAATTGATCGAGAAAACAAAGCAAGAGCGTGATGGTCTAAAATCATCACGCTCTTGCCGGCCCATCCCTTCATCCGCCAGCGCGCGAAGAAACGAGGAAGGTGTTCAGAAAATCCGCAAGCGCCTTCGTCGATGCACCGCACCAGCCGATATGGCCATCCGGCCGGATCAACCACGCCATGCCGGGCACGGAGCCGTAGCTGGCGCGGAATTCCCCGGCATCGTCGACCAGCACCGGAATCCGTTCTTGCACCGGCAAGGCGGCCTCTTTCGGCGCCACTGCGAATGAGGCAGCGTCCACTCCAAGCCTCTCGCGCAAAACATCCGCCATATCGGCAAGGTTTGCGAGGCCCTCGCCATGCGCCCCAACCGGGCCGAACAGCACATGGCGCCCGCCGCCAAGCCGCTCATGCAATCGGAGCGCATGGGCGACGAACGGACACCGCAAGCCGTCCACATCCGGCGCACGGTCCCCGGGTGCTGGTTCATCCATGCCGGCCTCCACCCGATCGTCCTGCACGATGGGGCTTCCCCGATAGGTGATCAGGAGTTGGCTCTCGCGCATTCCGGGCTGATGGCTCTGCCTTGCCATCACCGCATCCAGGGCCCGGCTCGTTTCCTCGACGACATCACGTCCGATCGGCTGACGCTCGGCAGTATAGGTCTCGAGCAGGGAAGGCCGGGCAAGGCCGCGCGCCGCCAGCACAAGCTTCCAGGCGAGGTTGTGCGCGTCCTGCAGGCCCGTGTTCATACCTTGCCCACCCACCGGGGGATGGATATGCGCGGCGTCGCCGGCCAGGAACACGCGTCCTTCTCCGTAGCGCGGCACGATGCGATGGCTGATGCGATAAAGCGAGGACCAATGCAGTGAAGAAAGCGCCGTCCCAGGCGGCAGGAGCGGCGCCATGATCCGGGTGATCCGGTCGAGATCCGGCGGCTCGGGGCTTTCCGTCCCTTCACCAGCCGCCACGCCGGCAGGCTCGGGCATGATGGTCGAGAGCCGATAGCGCTCAGGCGAGCCATGCACCGGCACCGCGGCCAGAGGGGCTCCGTTGTCGTTGCGCATGAAGCGATACATTCGCCCTCGCGACAGGCCCCAATTCACTTCGAGATCGGCAAGAACGAAGGTCTGGGGATAGCTTCCGCCCTCGAACGCAAGCCCGAGCCCGCGGCGCACCGTGCTGTGCGCGCCATCGCATCCGACGAGCCAGCGGCAGCGTATCTCCTTCGTCTCGCCGGCCGCATTCTTGAGCGTGGCGCGCACGCTCTCCCTATCCTGGACGCCCCTCTCCTGGACGAATGAGACGAGCGTCCAGCCATAGGCCACCCGCCCGCCATGGCGATGGAGTGCCGATTCGAGCAACCGTTCGGTGTCGAACTGCGCGAGCGAAAGGAACCCGTAAGGCAAAGCCCGGATCGGCATTGCGGTGGGCAGGTCCGTCACTTGCGCCTTCTCGCCATCCTCGAACACCGTCACGCCGCTCAGCCAAACGCCGAGATCGATCGCCTCATGGAGGATGCCGATATCCGCGAAGATTTCGAGCGTGCGCGGCGTGACGCCGAGCGCCTTGCAGAAAAAGGAGCGCTCGATGTGCTGATCGATCAGCAACGCATCGACCCCGTCCCGCGCAAGCTCGGCCGCGAGCAGCAGCCCGACCGGCCCGGCCCCGACGATCAGCACATCCGTTTCCGCGCGCATGGTCCTCTCCGAGGCCGGAACGATCCGATCCTACGCATCGTCCCTTCGTGGAACCAGCCTTGCGTCCTCAGAGACTTTTAGACTCCCGAGAACCAGTTATATCCCTGATTCTCCCAATATCCGCCTGGATTGCGGTTGGTCACCTCGATCGATTGCAGGTTTTTTGCGCTCTTGAACCCGAGCTTCACCGGAATGCGAAGCCGCACCGGCGCGCCCCATTCGGGCGTAAGCGGCTGCCAGTCGAAATCGAGCGCGAGGATGGTCTGCGGATGGAGCGCGCTCGCCATGTCGATGCTGGTGGAATATCCATCGAAGCAGGTGAAGGCGACATAGCGCGCCCGGAGATCCGCCCCGATATGGCGGAGAAAGATATGCAGCGGCACGCCGCTCCACTGCCCGATCTGGCTCCATCCCTCGATGCAGATATGCCGCGTGATCTGGGCTTCCTGGGGCAGGGCGCGCAGCCGTGCCAAACTCCACGGCGTGCGGTCCGCGACGCGCCCGGCAACCGCGAGCCGCCAATTGTCCGGCACGGGCCGCACCTGCCACACCGCATAATAGGCGTTGAAGCGGAACGATTTCGTAATCGCGCTCGCCGGATAGGTCTCGACAAGCCTTCGCTTGCTGAAGAGCGCCCCCTGCACCCGATCGTTGAAGCGCAGCATCGTCCAGAGCGCGGCATCGATGCCCGAATGGGTGGAAAGATCGCAGCCTGTCAGCAAGCCGAGGCTGCCGAGCGTCAATCCTTGGCGCAGCCCCTGGCGCAGCAGCCCTCTGCGGCTCAGCCGTGCAAGCTCGCGCGCGATCTCGGCCCGGCTCACGGCAGGATCGGCGCTCACGGTCCTTCCTCCGCCTCGATCGGGGCGATCATCGAGACGAGCGTGCGCGGGAAGAGCGCGACGAGCGCCAGGTGCAGCGCAAGGAATCCGACGATGCAGAGCATCATCGCGAGATGGATGCCGCGCGCCACCGGATAGCCGCCGAAGACGCCCGTGAGCCAGCCGAGCTGCACCGGCTTCCAGATGGAGAGGCCGGTCAGGACGGCGAGGCAGATCACCAGGATCACGCCGCTATAGAGCAGGCGCTGCACGGCATTGTAGTGGCCGAGCTGATGATCGAGGCGGAAGGTGAGGGCCGCGCCGATATCGTGCAGGAGCGCGCGCGGCCCGACGGGGCGGAGATCGCGGCGGAAATGCCCCGAAAGAAAGCCATAGGCGAGATAGGCGAGGCCGTCCGCGAACAGCACCCACATGGCGCTGATATGCCAGGCGATCCCGGCGCCGAGCCAGCCGCCGAGCGTGATCCAGCGGGGAAAGGTGAAGGGCAGGCTGGGCGATGCGTTGTAGATCGCCCAGCCGCTCAGGATCATGCAGATGATCGCCGAGGCCCCCACCCAGTGCATGATTCGGATCGGCAGCGGATGCGTCGGCCGTCCGGTGCCACGGGATCGCCCCACGATCTCGCTTCCGTTCTCGAACCGGTCTGCCTGCGCCTCACATCGGCGGATTGACGCCTTTCGTCCCGATCACGACCGAAACCGCGGTCACTTTGCCACCGTCGTTCAGGCCGTTGACGAAGATGGTCTTGCCCGGCGCGAGGTCGGACAAGCTGCCAGGCTGGAGAGTCACGATCGGTGAGGTCGGCGGCACGATGATCACCTGCTGGCCGCCCTTGTAGGTGACGGTGATCTGCTTCGCCCCGCCGCTCGTGCTGGCGGTCGAGACGGTGCCGTTGGTCATCGTGCTATTGACGTCCTTGCTCCCGCCGGCGGAGGCGGCGGTGCTCACCGTGCCGTTGGTCATGGTGCTGGCCGTCATCGTCCCGCCCGAGAGCGTCGTGTCCTTGACGCGGTCCCAGGCATAATGGCCTTCGCCCGCGCCGCGCATCGCGGGCGGGAAGACGACGACCTCGAGCGCCACCAGATCGCTGCCGCCGATCGATTTCGCCGCGGTGCCGATATAGCTGCCCGGCTCGATCTTATCGAGGCTCGACTTCAGGACTTCGACATAGTGAGTGGTGCCGGTGAGCGCGACCGGCACGTCCGTGCCGCTCTGCGTGTGCACGGTGAGCGTGTCGCCGCTGATCGCGGTGACGGTGCCGCGCACGCGTTCGCGAACCGGGGCGGCGAGGGCGGTGGTGGCGAGAAGCGCGGCACTGGCCGCGAGGAGGCAGGCGGGAAGGCGGGGCATGGGGAACTCCTTTCGGTCATTGCCGGAATCCGGCGACTGACCGGAGGACACCTCACATGCCCGCACATTCCATCACGAAATCGTGAGCAGGGGCTTCGATCCCGCCGCGAGAGCGGGATTTGTTTTC
>JASHVY010000259.1 GCA_030044345.1 Acetobacteraceae bacterium
TACGAAATCGTATCGATGCCGATCTTGAAAGGCTGATCATTCTCGACCGTACGCCAACTGGCGAAGAGCTTTTGGATCACGCGCTGGCCACCCTCACCAGGCATCCTGAAATTTCTACCACGGCTGACGCGCTCGATCTGCTGCGCAAGGAAGGATCCGTTATTGAGGATATGGCTATCGCTCGCCTGCTGGAACGCGGCATTCTACGCAGGGAAGCCACCCGCATACTCTGGGTTTTCGAGACACGCCGTTATCCGTTGATCGACGGTAAGGAGCTGCAGGAAGTAAAGCTCCGCATCGCTGAGCTTCTGTTCAGTGACACTATCCCCGACCCTCGCGACATTGTCATTATCGGACTCGCGCATGCGTGCGGTCTTCTCGAGCGTGTCTTCGCTCCGAACGAGCTGGAACGCTGTCGGGCACGTATCGAGCAGATTGCGAAGTTTGATCTCATCGGGCAGGCCACGGGCTCAATGCTGCAAGAGCTTAGCGCGGCGCTCACAACCATGTTCGTGCATTATGGTTAAGTGCGCCCGCGTCTTCGTCAACCCAATGTTCGGTTTGATCCGCCTGCAGAGATTGCAATGATTGGAGTTCCCTAGTTGCGATGTTCGACTGCGTCTGCGAGCTTTCCGGCACGGAGGATAGAGGCCGAGCCTGTGAGCTGATGGTTTCTCATCGCGACGGTACCATGCTTTGGCCGGAGGCTGGCTATCTGTCCGTGTCATCCGGTTTGGAAGGAAACTTTCAATTAGAGCAATGATCCAGATTTCTTGGACCAAGTTTGATCGGGTTTTATCCTAAAATCTTAGAAGTCTTGTACATTTTTCTTCAAATGGTGATCGAATCCTTTCCTTCCGAGCTTCAAGGCAGAGAACTGCAACCGAGCCTGCACTTTGGTTAGGAGCTCCGCGATCATGCAGTGGTTTCTCCAGAGCCGTCTTTGTCAACAGATCGCCGTCACCCTGCTCGTCATTCTCCTGATCATCGAAGCGGTGGTTCTGCTTCCATTTGCCTTTATTCATGGAAGGCTCGATGAGCATCTGCTTTTGCCGGCCCTGCTGATCGCTGTCCTGGTCAGCGCAATCGCGACGCTGATTGCGGCACGAACAATCGTGAAGCCACTACGGACCATTCGCGGCCAGGCGGCCCGTGCCGATTGTGGCGTCTCAATACTGGGTGATCGCCACGATGAGATCGGGGATCTCGCCCGCGCAGTGTCGGAAGGGCGCGCTCAATGTGAGCGAGAGTACACTGGAAGGATTGCGGAGCTTTCCCGGAGCGAAGCCCAGCTCAGAGTCACGTTCGAGAACATGCGCCAGGGCGTGGCGATGTACGATGCAGACTATAAGCTTGTGACCTGGAACCAACGCTTTCGCGAATATCTTGACATGCCGGATGAGTTCTTCTCGCGCGAGCAGAGCTTCGTCGATTACCTGCGTTACAACGCGGAACGCGGAGATTTCGGCGACCAGGATGTCGAGACCCTGATCGACGAAAGGCTGGAGAAGCTGAAGAGGGTCCATTCCTTTGAGCGCACCCGCCCGAACGGAACCGTGCTCGAAATCTCACGAGCGCCGACGCTCGATGGCGGCTTCATCGCGATTTATACGGATATTACCGAGCGCAAGAAAGCCGAGATCGAACTGACCAACGCCAAACAGGCTGCCGAAGCCGCCAGCCGCGCCAAATCGGATTTTCTCGCGAACATGAGCCATGAGCTGCGCACGCCGCTCAATGCCATCATAGGCTATAGCGAAATGCTCCACGAGGAGGCCGCGGACGAAGGTCACGATACGTATCTGCCCGATCTGAAGAAGATCGAGAATGCCGGCAAACATCTCCTCGCGCTGATCAACGATATTCTCGATCTTTCGAAGATCGAGGCAGGCCGCATGACGGTCTTCATCGAGCCGGTGAGTGTAGGGACTGTCGTCGCCGAGGTCAGCAGCATCATCGAGCCTCTTGCGACTGTGAATGGGAACACGTTCATCGTCGATTGCCCCGCGGATATCGGCGTGATCGATTCCGACATCACCAAGCTCAAGCAGAGTCTTCTCAATCTGTTGAGCAATGCCAGCAAATTCACCAAGAACGGAACTGTCACTCTGAGCGTCGCGCACATCGTCGAGGGGGCGCACGATGTCCTGACGTTCCGCGTCACCGATACCGGAATCGGCATGTCTTCGGAACAGATGAGCAAGCTCTTCCAGGCTTTTGTCCAGGCCGATTCTTCCACCACGCGGCAGTTCGGCGGAACAGGCCTTGGTCTTGCAATCACCCGTCATTTTGCCCGCATGCTCGGTGGAGACGTTACGGTTGCCTCCGAACCCGGCAAGGGCTCGACTTTCACCCTGACTCTGCCTGCACATCGGGCAAAGCAGGCTGCCGTGCCGGTGCAGGAGCCGTCAGCGCCCAAGCGCATGGTTTCGGGTGACGTCGAAGCAAAGCTTACGGTTCTGGTCGTCGACGATGACGAAGCCGTTCATGAGACTGTCGGTACGATGCTGGGCCGCGAAGGCTATCGCGTCCTGCATGCGCGCAGCGGCCCGGAAGCCATTGCGACGGCCCGGGAGATGCACCCGGACGCGATCACGCTGGATGTCATGATGCCGCAGATGGATGGCTGGGCGGTCTTGGCCGCGCTCAAGGCTGATCCGAAGCTCTGTGAAATTCCGGTCGTTATCGTGACGATACTCAATGATCGTGCAATCGCCTTCTCTCTCGGAGCCTCAGGTTTTCTCACCAAACCCATCGATTGGGGGCGCCTTAATGTCACACTGAGGCAACATATCGGCGGTACTGTCTCCGGTCCCATACTGGTGATCGATGACGATCCGGAGATGCGCCGAATGACGCGGCAAGCGCTGGCAAGAATGGGGCTGCAAACCGAGGAGGCCGAAAACGGGGCGGCCGGCCTCGACTGGCTTGCCTCCAATGCCCCGCCAGCAGTCATTTTGCTCGACCTGATGATGCCGGTCATGGACGGATTTGAATTTCTCGACCGGGTTCGTACCCATGCGGACTGGAGCAAGATCCCGGTGGTCGTTGTCACCGCCATGGATCTCAGCGATACCGAACTCGATCAGCTCCAAGGACTGACGCGTAGGGTGATCACCAAAGGAACGGCAACGGGGGTCGATCTGCGCGCGGCCATACGGGATGTATTCCGCTCCGATGCGCGTCGCGGTGAGGCGGTGCTGCGTTAAGGCGTGTTCAAGCGAACGAAGCACGTCAGTCTCATATTGTGACGAGGACCGACCTGCCGCCGGATCAGGTCATGGTTTCGGTTAAGCCCAATCTGTTTCGGGGGCAAAGGCAAGAATGACGAAGATTCTATTGGTCGAAGACAATGAAATGAATCGCGACATGCTTTCGCGCCGGCTCATCCGCAAGGGTTATGAAGTCGTGCTCGGACTCGACGGGCAGCAGGGCATTGATCTTGCGGAGAGGGAGGACCCTGATCTCATCCTCATGGACATGGATCTGCCTGTGCTTGACGGCTGGGAGGCATCGCGGCGGCTGAAAGCGGCCGACGCAACCCGCGCCATTCCTGTCATAGCGCTGACAGCCCATGCCATGGCAGAGCATCGTGACAGAGCGCTCGCCGCCGGTTGTGATGATTATGATACAAAACCCGTCGATTTCGCACGGCTTCTGGGAAAGATCGAATCGCTTCTTGCGCGTGCTGTCGGCGAGTGATCGGCAGAGGGCAATCATCTTATCGAAGAGGGCCTGCGTAATGGACATGTTCCCCAGCACTTCAGCATGGCCATTAAGCAAGCACGAGGTGCGGAAGGCTCACACAGTTCCATCAGGGGCGGCGGGATCGTCAAATCCAGTCCCCCGTCGGTGGTCATAGATTATCAATCAATTCTGGAATCTTGCGCTCGCTTTCGTGCACCTGACTCGCAGGAAAAATCATGCTCCTCCACGCTGGGGGCGGCGTCCGGGGCAAGGGCGGTGGGCGTTTGTCATCGGGCATCCTTTCCTGATCTCATTCAATGGTATGGATGATGTTGGACGCCATAATTTTGATGATTGCCGGCCTCGGACTTTTCTTCGTCGGCGTCAAAGGGCTCGGCGCCAATATGAGCCAGGTGATGGGGCGAAGCCTGCGGCAATGGGTCTCGCGTTCAACTGGAAACTATCTGCTCTACGCATTCGCCGGCCTTCTATCCGGTGCGGTAACGCAAAGCACGAAGGCGGTTACTGTCATTCTCATGAGTCTTTCCTCGGCGAATTTGATCCCTCTCTCGCGCGCAAAACCGATCCTGGCATGGGCCAATGTCGGGACAGCCGCGCTTGTTTTTCTTGCCACGATCGATATGCATCTCATCGTCTACGCGCTCGTCGGTGCAACGGGGCTTTGCTTCTACCTCAATCTCGATCGGTCGCCGCGTTGGCGACCTTTGGTGTCCGCGGTTCTCGCAGTCGGGCTTCTGTTGCTTGGAATCGAGTTCATTCACGATGGCTCGAACGAGTTTGCCAATCTTGGATGGCTGCGTGGCGTTCTCCTCGATGCGGCGCACTGGTCGCTTCTGGCGTTTCTGGCCGGCACGGTGCTTGCGCTCATTGTGCAATCCTCCGCTACCGTCACAGTCATCGCAATTGCCCTTATCTCAGCACATCTCTTGACCCTCAATCAGGCCATATTGACCGTGTATGGCGCCAGCGTCGGTTCTGGTATCTCAACCTACCTTGTCTCGGCGAATATCCGGGGGGCTTCTGGCCAACTGGCCATTTTCCAAGTCATCATTAAGGTTCTCAGCGCTGCAATACTTGTTCCACTTTATTTCCTGGAGCTTTCTTTTGGTATCCCCCTTGTTGTCGCTTTTATCCGAATGCTGGCCGTCGATCCGGCACGGCAGATTGCCTTTGTCTATCTCGCTTGCAACCTTGTCGCGGTTGCCGCCGAAGAGGTCATCGGGCCCGCACTTCAGCAGCTGCTCGAAAAGCTTTCGCCGCCACTCCCACAAGAGGGCTTGGCGAAACCACGATATATTTATGATGAAGCCGTCAGTGACCCGGAAACCGCGCTTGCTTTGGTCGATCGTGAACAGGCGCGGCTTTTTGCATTGATGCCGCTTTATTTCGGAATCACGGAATCCCTTGGCGATGAAGCCAGGCCTCTCGATCGCGCCGAGGTCCTTTCGTGCGCCAAGGATTTGGGGCGTTCTATCGATGATTTCCTTAAAGACCTTGCCGATACAGGCGCGGAGCGCCGTGTGATCGAAGCGATTGCAGACCGTCAGGCGCGTAACGCATTGATGGCTTCGATTCATGATTCTCTTGCCTCCCTGGCTGAGAACCTGTCGCAACCCTTCGATTCCGCGGCGCTGAAAGCACTTGGTGATGGTTTGCGCGAAGGTCTGGGCGCCCTTCTGGAAACCGCAGCGGAGGCGGTGAGCAGCCTGGATCCCGAGAGTCTTGCGCTGATGCGGCAGCTCACCAGTGATCGTGACAGCGTGGTCGTCCGGCTGCGAGAGAACGTGCTCGCCGCCGATCAGGGAGTATCCGCCTCCGATCACAGGAAGCTTTATGCGATCACCAGCCTGTTCGAGCTCATCGTCTGGATGCTCCGTCGTTACAATGCGCTGCTTGCTCCACAGGTTGTGCGGATGGAGAAGCCACACCTCATGGCGACGCATGCAACCCGTGCTCCGGCACCACCCTAGCGCGAGATACGTGCGCGGAAGCAAACACATCCGGCTCTAAATTGTTCAGCCTGGCCGAACATGCCTTTGCGTTGTTTGCCGAGCGGATTTACGCACCCTTGGATGGCCCCGTGGCGCGAACCCCTTCGCGGGGTGCTTCGGCCCGGTTAGGCGCGATCCGCTCGGCCTTTTGTTTTCTTGCGTGATTCAGATCTATGGTGATTCCACCTCCGGCCATCACGCCTTAACGCATCCTGGCCGTCGCTGCACTTTGCCCGGGTCGCCGTCCAACCAGCTCTGCATCGGTCATCGTGACAATGCGTGCACGGCAGCACTCCGCAATATCGTGAGCGCCGCCACGACAACGACTGCATTCATCAGTGCAGCAATCAGGAAGACAAGGTGCCAGCTTCCGGTACCGGCCGTAAGCACATTGGCAAGCGGCACCAGGAAAGCTGCCGCCCCTTTCGCCGTGTAAAGAAGGCTCGCGTTGGCGGTTGCGTACTCGGGACCGAACATATCCGTGCACATTGCCGGAAATAGCGAGAAGATCTCACCCCAAGTGAAGAAGATGAGCCCGGCGAAGACAATGAAGAGCCAAGGGTTCATGCCGAACGAGCCGAGCAGCCAGTAGCTCACCGCGCCGATACCAAAAGCGAGTGCCATGGTCGTCGGCCGGCCGATATGATCCGAGACCCAACCGAAGAAAGGTCGTGCCAGCCCATTCAGAACATTATCGATAATCAGCGCGATCGTGAGGACACTGCCGCCAGCCAGCACGATAACCCGGGCCACCCCGTAAGTCCGGGCGATCGGCGCAAGCTGAGCGGTCACCATCAGGCCACTCGCGGCGATCATTAAGAACATCACCCAGAGTATCCAGAACACGGGGGAGGCCAAAACCTCGTGCGGCGGGTGGCTACGGCGGCTCTGCTGCACCTTTGCCGGATGGGCGGCGGGAACGAGCTGAACGAGCTGCTGGCGATTGGGCGCCCGCAAGAACTGCGAGATCAGGAGGACGATCCCGCCCTGGATCAGACCGAACCAGAAAAACGTGGCGCCATAGCCATGGGTCGCAATCATGAAACGAATCGGAATGATGGTGAGAGCCGCCCCGGCACCGAATCCGCCGGCCGTCAGCCCGATCGCCAGACCGCGCCGATCTGGAAACCATTTGGCGGCATTGCCGACGCAGGTCGCATAGACTGAGCCCGCACCGACGCCGGAAACCGCGGCACCAAGATAGAGCATTGGGAGAGATCCCGCCGCCGAGTTGATAATCCAGCCAAGTGCGACCAGAACCCCACCCGTTCCAGCCACGATCCTCGGCCCATGGCGGGCGCCGAGTCGGTCAACGGACCATCCTGCCAGCGGCGTAAGCCATGTCTCGAGCGCAACAAAGAGGCTGAATGCAACCTGGATGCCGGCAATTCGCCACCCGTGAACCGAATGCATGGGGCCGACAAACAACGTCCAGGCATATTGAAGATTGGCGATCAGGATCATGCAGATGATCCCGATCACGAGCTGGCCCGAGCGATTCACCCCGGGGGACATGGCACTCCCGCCAGGTTTCGACAATGCGCTGCTCCCGGATGGCATCACTGAATCCCCTTGTTCGCATAGGATCTCAAGAGCTTACCGTGCACTTTTACTTTTTCGTAACAACATGTAGCGGAATATCTGGGGGTCCTACAACCATTTTTACGTTTTTTGCACCGCAACACTGACCAGGATTGCGTCTTCAGCGGTGCCGATTGGATCACATCGTCTGCCGTGGCATCGCGCAATCAACCAATTCCCGAACTCCCTCTCGAAAATGTGAGGATGCCTCTTTCTGGCGAGAGCCCGGACATAATCTCCTCCGCAGGGGGCAAGGCCGCGTCTCAAAGAGGGTCTGCCGCTGACCTTGCCCCCGACGGTATCCCCGGTCTGAGCTGGAATCCGTTTCCCGAAGGAGACGGACGATGAGGAAGAGCCGGTTTCCCGAGGAGCATATCATCGGGATGCTGAGGGAGCCCCAGGCCAGCCCGCCGGTGGCGAAGCTGTGCCGCAAGCACGGGGGGGATCAGCGAGGCGACGCTCTACACCTGGCGGTCGAAGCATGGCGGCTCTGGAAGAAGAAAACCGCGAGCCGAAAACGCCGCCGCAAGGGTCGAACCAGCACTGATGGCAGACACGTCGCTGCGTGGGCGTCCTACGTCGGAACGGCGTGGGTGTGGGAACAGCCACGTGGAATCCATAACTGAATCGTAATATTATCGCCGTGCCGGCTGCCACAGAGAGACAAATTGAAAGTTTTTGTGACATGCCAGCAAACGGGGGTGACCTTACGGCCGCCCTGCTTCTTAGGAAAACGCGAAATGGCCGAGCTGACCGAACCAGGCTCCCCGCTGGCCGCCCTCCTGGACGCCACCGTGCCCGTGCTCCGATCATGGCGTGCGTGGAATGACTTTCGCTCTTTTGGCGACAAGGTTCTTGAAATGTCGTGGATTTGGGCGCACTGCTATTTTCAAGTCAAATTGGCAGGCCGCTCATCTGGGAATTTTTGGTGAATCGGCGAATAGGGGGACGCAGGTTGTCATGACGACCGATTACGATCCTATCGCCGAGCAATACAAGCGCACGAAACAGCAGCCATGGCGCGCGCATGTCGAAGCTTTTACCTTGATGACACTGATCGGCGATCCGGTCGGCAAGACGGTGATTGATATCGCATGTGGTGAAGGTTTCTACAGCCGCTTGATCCGGCGGCGAGGCGCGGCGAAGGTCACCGGTGTGGATCTTTCCGAAAAGATGATTGAGTTGGCTCGGGGCACGGAAGCAGAAGAGCGCTTGGGGATCGACTATATCGTCGGGGATGGACGGAATCTCGGACTGGGCCCGGAATACGATCTTGCCATCGCAGCCTATTTTCTGAACTACGCGCGCAATCGTGCCGAACTCGATGCAATGTGTGTTGGAGTTGCGCGCTGCCTGAAGCCGGGCGGGCGGTTCGTGACCGTAAACTGCAATCCGTCATGCGATTTTCCGTCGGCGCCTTCGTATCGCAAATACGGCTTTGAAACCTCTGTCGTCGGTGCCTGGCGAGAGGAGGCGCCGATCACCTGGACGTTTCATCTGGAAGATGGTCGTTTCGACATCGAGAATTACTTTCTGAGTGTCCGGACCCATGAGCAGGCGTTACACGCCGCCGGATTTCGAGCAGTCCGGTGGCATCGTCCGTTGCTGTCACCGGAGGGTGGGGCTGTCTATGGGCAAGGCTATTGGTCCAGCTTGATGGATCAACCGCCACTGATCTTAATCGAGTGCCTTATGTAGGCCCGAAGCGGGGAGGTGTAGCAGTGCGGATCGCCGAGTGTCCGATCGCAGAGAAAAGTTGTTCGCGGAGCGAGCAGTTTTCGCCGCGTGAATCCGGCACTTGGACGAAGAACGATGTGCTAGCTTTCCATGAAAGCTGGCACTGGGCGCTTCAGCGCGGCGAACTGACAACGCGTCTTGCATTACATACACCAGCTTGAGCCGAAGAATGAGCCGGGCATGGTGGCGCGTTCCGTCATAGCCGTACCTTCGCAGCGCTGACATCGTGCAGAAGGTATGAGCATGAGCGCTTTGATTTCGACCCGTGAGGACGCGCTGACGCTCTGAGAGTGGGATGCGTTCGCTCTCGCTTGCGTATTCCACTCTCGCCATTTGCTTCTTGCGTGAGTGGAAGGAAATATTATGGGACAGATTTTGCGCGGGGAGCGCCTGCACGAAAGCGACAGTCAGGCGCCTATGCGAGGAGCCGGCAGGCCGCTTGTGACCGGATCATCTCCTCGGGTGGGGCCTTTCGTGTGAAGCCGACACTCCGGCCGTCAGTTGCCGGAGAGGGCCCGGGCAGCATTGAGCTGCGCTTCCGTGATCGGGATCATCTTGATTGCCAAAGCCTTGAGCTTCGCATTGTCCCCCAGCAGCATGTAGTCGGCATAGAGAGTGAGAGCATTGGAGTGGATCTCATACTGATCGGCGATGTAGACCTTGTCGAAGTCCGCTCCGGACTTGCCCTGCAGCGCCGTCACGCGCGCTTGATGTTCCTGGTCGAGCGTCGTCGGGACCGTCGCGCCGGACCCGTCGGCCGCAGCCTGAAGGGCTGCTTCCGCCTTTTCATGGTCCCCGACCAGCCGGCGCGCGAAGGTCTTCACCTGGGGGTCATCAGTCCGGTCAAGCGCGATCTCTGACTCCGAGATCGCGAAGAGATTGCCGATCGAGGCCCTGGTCAGGAAGTCCACTTCAGCGTTGACGCTCCCGGCCCATGCCGGTGCCAGCGCTACCGACAGGACAAGCCCAATGACACCGATTGGAACCGCCAGGGTCATGCTTTTTGTCTCCTGAGTCTTATGTGGCACGACGCCTCAACCCGCTCTCGCCATTTGTCTTCTCGCGCGATTCAGACCGCCGGTGATTCCACCTCCGGTCATCACGCTCTATTTCGGCGATTCCACTGTGATCTTGATCGAGGCGTAATAGGCGGCCAGATCGTTGATATCGGCGTCACTGAGCTTTGAAGCGACCAACGACATGATCCCGTTCTGCCGTGCGCCGCTCTGGAATTCCTGGAGCGCCTGAACCAGATAGTCCGGACTCTGGCCGGCAAGATTGGGTGCCCCAGGCAGTTTTGCGATGCCGTCGAGTCCGTGGCAGGTCTCGCAATGAAATTGAAGAACCTTTTGGCGGCCAGCCGTGGCGTCGCCCTGAGCTTCCACCGTCGCGGCATTCAGCATCACAGTGAGCACTGCCGCGGCCGCAACATATTTCGACACGTCAAAGCGCATATTCGAACTCCGATCCCGGTCATCACCCCCGCCCATGCGAGCGAGGGTGACGATCGAGAGGCAGGTGATGCAGTCGTTACTTGCCGTCGTACCAGATGCGATAGAGCGCACCTGCAAAATCGTCAGAGACGAGGAGAGACCCGTCGGCCATCTGCGCCACATCGACGGGGCGGCCGAGATACTGGCCGTTTTGATCGAGCCAGCCATAGGCGAAAGGCTCGCTGTGGTCGGCCGTGCCATCCTTCTTCAGGAAGGTGACCATGATGCGTGCGCCGACCGGCACGGTGCGGTTCCAGGAGCCGTGCTGGGCGGAGAAGATCGCGCCAACGTACTTATCCGGAAACATCTGGCCGGTATAGAACATCATGCCAAGATCGGCGGCGTGGGCGATTTCCTCGACCTGAGGAAACACCACATTGGCCGGCGGCGTCTGAGTCTTGTATTCGTTGGTGCGCGTATGCCCCCCGCCGTACCAGGGGAAGCCGAAATTCTCGCCGATCGTGGTCGCGCGGTTCAATTCGCCCGGCGGGATGTCATCTCCCATGCCGTCAACCTGATTATCGGTGAACCACAATGTGTGGTCCTTCGGGTTGAAGTCCAACCCTACGGAATTCCGAATGCCGAGAGCATAGATCTCACGGTTCGAGCCGTCACGATTCATGCGGATGATGGCACCGAGGCCGTGGGCCTGAAGATCGTCAATCAGATCCGGAGGCGGTACGTTATAAGGCTGGCCCACGGTGGTATAGAGCTTGTTGTCGGGACCGATGCGGCAGTACCGCGCAGTGTGATTGAAGCTTTCATACTTTTTCGGGATCAGTTGTCCCTCCGGCACGACCGTGTCCACCGCCACATCGGCACTCCCGGAGAAGAACTCGGCGGCGCCGAATTCCAGTATCCGGTTACGCTCCACCACATAGAGGAAGCCGTCCTTCGAGAAGCAGACCCCGTTCGGCATCACCATCTTGACGTTGGGGGCGAAGGGCTCGACTTCGTCGGCGACGCCCATATGGTCGTGATCGAACACGACATAGACGTTGCTTCTCACGGTGCCGACAAAGACGGCGACACCCTGGGGCCCCACCGCGATTTCGCGTGCGCCCGGCACCAGAGCGTAGAGCCCGATATGAAAGCCTGGCGGCATCTCGATCTGGCTCAAATTCTTCTTGATCGCGTCAGCCTGAGGTCCGGTCTGCGGGATGGTCGGCGTATTGAGCGACCCGCCGCTCGCCCTGAAATTCTCCTGTTGGGACAAAGCGGACGAGCTGTCGGCCCGTGCCCCCTGAGCAGCCACCAATAGTGCCGCCGCCGCCGCGTACAATCCTACCCTTGCGAACTTGCGCATATTTGCCTCCTCCCAATGCTTTACGGAGCCTGGATTGCTCTCGTGTCGAGAATTTTAGCCTCACATATTCGAAAATATTTGCCAATACCTCAATTTATGCATAGTTATAGCTGGAATCGCACGCCAAAGACAATATTAAGCGCAGACTATAGTTCAATTTCTGAATCTGAATTGCATCTTTACTGAATTCAAAGGCAATTTTTGCATGAAGGACAAAACGATCATGAGCGGGATTCATTCTGGCCGGGGTCCGGCTGCCCAGGGTTCGACTACCGAGGGTTCGACTACCGAGGGTCCGGACGCGAAGTTTTTGTGGGGCCATGGGGGCAGGCGTTGGGGCAGGCTGCCGCATCAGTGAGGCCGGGCGGCGCTCGTCCGCCCGGCGGAGGGCGCAATAGCGTCCGCCGATCCTTGCGCCAGCTCAAACCTCTCTTTATTATCTGTATCTTGGCGAGCTTAGGGGAGCTTGAATCCCCGCTCGGAAGGTCGCATTATAAGATGGATCGCCCAGGCATCATGTGATGCAGCGGATGATCGATGTGGGAGGAATGACATATGTGGACAAAGCCGAAGGTGGTCGAGATCGCCGTGGGCATGGAAATCAACGCCTACGCCTGCGCTGATATCGACTGAACGTCTCGAAGCCTTATCTACGCCGGGACGGATTTTCTCAAAATCCATCCCGGCGTTCGCTTTTCTGAAGATGCGAATCGTTGTGCTGGGTGCGGGAGCAGGGGGCGGGTTTCCGCAATGGAATTGCGCCTGCCCGAACTGCGCGCGGGCACGGAGCGGTGACCGGGCGGCACGGAAGCGGACGCAGACCTCGCTTGCCGTCTCAGCGGATGGAATAACATGGCTTCTTCTCAACGCGGCGCCGGACCTGCGCGAACAGATTTCCGCAACGCCGCTGCTGCAGCCCCTTGCCCCTGATTTGCAGGTGGGCTTGCGCG
>JASHVY010000260.1 GCA_030044345.1 Acetobacteraceae bacterium
CTTTTTCTTCAGAAAAAGAAGTCTCCATTCTTTCTGATCCTTTATCGAAGTGCATAACACTCTCGAGAGCTGGACGGCCTCGTCGCTGTCCCGGACCAGCCGGCGATGGCCGCCCCCCCGCACCATCGTCGGAAAAACCTTCTTGAAAAAATCTCCTGAACTACAGGAGATTTTTCGAATGTGACGGACGCGAGGACCGCCGTAATCTCGATGAGCGGACGCGGGCGGCGCGCCAAGCCGCCGGCGATCGGGCGCCAACGGAACGCGAGGAGCGCATTTTTGCCGCCCTGATCGGGGTATCTCCTGCGAAACGAGCGCGCGCTCGGCGTGAAGAGCGGCTCCCCCGGGCCTTGCCCTGGAATTTCGCCGCAAATAGAATTACGGAGCGTATTCCATCAGCGGCGGAAGACTTACGCCGCCAAGCGACAAGTCCATTGGCGAAGGGGGAAGCCTGAAGGCATGTCGGCCCTTCTGCAGGTAGAAGCGGTCAGTAAATCCTTTGGGTCCACGGTGGCCCTGCGGGGGGTGACATTCTCCTGTGACAAGGGCGAAATCCACGGGCTGGTGGGTGAGAACGGCGCCGGCAAATCGACACTTCTGAAGATTCTCGCAGGCGTCTTCCCGCCCGATCGGGGGGAGATCCGTCTCGACGACCAAGCGATCCATGACTTTCGCCCAGGAGCGGCAATCCAGCAGGGCATCGCAATCATCTACCAGGAATTCTCACTGATCCCGGCGCTCACCGTTGCCGAGAACATCTTTGTCGGCCGCGAACCCGAAGCAAATTTCGGCCGCCTCAACCGAAACGCGATGCGCGATGAGGCGCGGACACTGCTTGCCAGGCTCAACCTGTCCGTCGATCCGGACAGCAACATCGCCACACTGACTGTCGCCGAGCAGCAGGTGGTCGAGATAGCGCGGGCTTTGGCCATCAAGGCCAAGCTTCTGATCCTCGATGAGCCGACCGCGGCACTCGCCGACCGGGAGGCGCGGCAACTGCTGGACATCCTGCGCGAAGCTCGCGAAACAGGCACGAGTGTAATCTTTGTTTCGCATCGTTTGCACGAGGTGCTGGAGATTGCCGACGTCATCACGGTGCTCAAGGATGGGCGCGTGATGGCCACGGAGAACGCGGCAGCGTTCAACGAATCACGCCTTATTTCCCTCATGGTTGGACGGGAGCTCTCCCATACCTTTCCGGCTCGCCACGCAATACCGCATGAGACGGCGATATTGGCGGCCGAGCACCTGACCGCTCAGGAGGGTGGCTTCAGGGATGTGAACTTTCACCTCTCCAGGGGCGAAATCCTGGGCATCGCGGGCCTGGAGGGTCACGGTCAGCGGGAACTGCTGCGCGCAATCTTCGGTCTCGAGCCGCTTAGCAGCGGTGTAATCCGAATCGGTGGAAAGAAGCTGCGGCATCCATCGCCGGCGCGCTGCATCAAACACGGCATGGCCTTTGTCAGCGACGATCGCAAAGGGGAAGGGCTGATCCTTCCCTTTGACATAACCTGCAACATCAGCCTGACCACATTGTGGCAGCGGCAGACGCTTTTGTTCATCCATCGCCAGGCCGAGAGGAGCGTGGCGCGGGACATCGTCCGGCGCTTGCAGATCGAACCGCCAGATCTTGGGCGCTTGGTCAGATATCTGAGCGGTGGCAACCAGCAGAAGGTGGTTCTGGGCAAATGGCTGACCACCCAGGCAACCGTGCTTCTGCTCGACGAGCCGACGCGGGGCATCGATGTCGGCACCCGGGTCGAGATTTACGCTTTGCTGCGCCGGCTCGCGGATGATGGGATGGGAATCCTCGTCGTCTCGCGCGACATGATCGAGCTTCTGGGGATTTGCAACCGTATTCTGGTCGTTGCGAACGGCCGGACCGTTGCGGAACTGGACGGCATGGCGGCGACGGAAGAAGCCATCATGCAGGCGATCGTCACCGGCACCAGGAGGCAAGCCGCAGGAAACCCAGGGCGGAACTCAGGGCGCGTGGAGAATTTTGATTCTTGACGAACGTGGCGACATCAGATTGGTCGTTCCGCCCGCTTCCCGAAGGCGGCGAGGCGTGCCGGACACCACCGCGCATTGCCACCGCATCACCGATGCTCGACTCCGCTAACCGGCGCGCGACCTTCGCCGGGCGGACCCCAAGCTGCGGCAGCTTGCCGCCTTCGATGCGATGCGCCGCCAACTCGGAACGATCCGGCCTTGCCATGGTCGTCGCAGCTTCGCTGCGGTTCGCGCGCAGCGGCGTCGGAATCGTCACCCTGTTCGCCAGGGATCGATAGATGGGAGGCATCTCTCTGTCTCTCAAACGCTTCATCAACGTCTACGTGCTGTTCGTGGTCGTGTTCGCCGTTGGCTATGCAATGTTCCCGCCATTCCGGCGCTGGTCGAACATGAACGAGCTTCTCGGTGATTCGGTGCCGTTGCTCATGGTATCGGTCGCGCAGCTATTCGCGATGCTGGTGTGGGGGATCGACCTGTCGGTAGGGTCGATCATGAATGTTGTGATCGCGACCGCTTCGTTTGTCTTCGGCGGCCCCTGGTACCAGTTGCTGCCTGCCATGGCCGGGTGCGTCTGCCTGGGCGCCGGGCTTGGGCTGGCCAACGGGCTGCTCATCTCGCGTCTGCGCCTGTCCGACTTTGTCGTCACGATGGCGACGTTCATCGGCTACCAGGGGCTGGCCCTGACGATACGGCCGACGCCCGGCGGCAGCATCAGTCCGGCTTTTCTCTCCTTCATGTATGGCAACAGTCTTCACGTTCCCAATCCCACGTGGATTGCCGCCGTGCTGCTTCTCATATTGGCGTATATCTTGCACGCCACTCGGTTCGGTCATTCCATGGTGGCGGTGGGATCGAGCCGGGAGAACAGCTATCTCCTGGGCCTGCCCGTGGACCGCGTCCGCGTCATTGCTTACGTGATGAGTGGGATATGCGCCGCCATCGCCGCCATCTTTCTTATGGGGTTGATCGGCACCGGCTCGGCGGATGCAGCAAGCCCTTACCAGCTCGACTCCATCATCGCGACCGTGGTGGGCGGAACCAGCCTCTATGGCGGAGAAGGCAGTGTGCTGGGCACGGTGTTCGGCGCGCTGATTCTGGAGATTGCGCTGAAGATGCTGACTTACGCCAATCTGCTCGGAAGCTATATTCAGGTGTTTGATGGAGCGACCGTGCTCGTCGTCGTGGCAGTCCTCTCTGCCACCCGGTTCTACAGTGTCGGCCGCAAACGTGCGGACAAGGCGGCGCCGGAGGAATCCTCCGGCGGTGCGGGGACATAGGAACGAAAACTGAAATGGAGGAAACGGACATGACGAAACAGGACGACACCAGCCTTTGGGTCACGATGCGGAACATCGACCGTGTCTGCGATGAGTATTTGACAGGACGGATCAATCGCCGGGAGCTATTGGCGGCCGGCACCCGGTTGGGTGTTGGAGCATCCGTGCTGGCTTCGTCTGCCGTCATGCTCGCCACCGCCCGCAATGCTCTCGCGGCAGGGAGTGTCGCCGATGAGATCATCGCCAAAATCAATCTGCCCTACATAGCCACCCATGATGCCCCGCCGCCGAGCGGCCGTGACATGGTGCCGGCTGGAAAATACAAGAAACCCGGCCCCTGGACCATCGGATTCAGCAACGATTACTCCAGCAATTCCTGGCGCACGAATATGCTTTGGTGCCTGAAATACTATGCCATGCAGCACAAGGACAAAATAAAGGACTTCTACTACACCGACTCCAATCAAAGCATTTCGCAACAGATATCGGACATCCAGTCTCTGCAGGCGCGCGGCGTGGATGTGCTGCTGCTGGAGCCCGGCGGCGGGACGGCACTGAACGCCGTCATCACCCGGGTTTCTGCAGAGGGTGTTCCCGTGGTGCCGTTCGATGGCGTGGTGAAGGGCGCGCCATATGGGCTGTGGGTAGGGATGAACCTGCGCTATATCGGGACCGCCAGCGCAGCCTTCCTGATCAACAAGCTGAACAACAAGGGGAATATTCTGATTTGCCGCGGCATGGCCGGGAACCTGATCGATACGCTGTGGTGGGGAGACGCGGAAAAGCTGTTGAAAGCGAGCAATCTGAAGATTGTGGGCCAGGTCTACACGAACTGGGACTTCGCTACGGCCAAGTCGAATGTCACCCAGTTCCTTGCCTCGCATCCCGGAGAGATCCACGGAATCTGGAACGAAAACGGTGCTGCGGCGATGGGGGTTATCGAGGCTTTCGAGGAGGCCAACCGGCCGGTGCCACCGACGATGGGCGATCAGAACAACGGTTTCCTGAAAAAATGGCAGTCCTTGGCAGCGAAAACCGGATACGAAGCGCATGGATACATCTACCCGACCTGGCTGAGTTCGGATGCGCTGGCGGATGCGTTCAAGATCCTGGGCGGGGAATCGGTCTATCATGACGATTTCCAGCCACAACTGGTGATCACCAACCAGAATCTGGAAAAATATGTGCGCCCCAACCTTCCGGACAGCTATTTCAGTGCCGACTATCTCCCGGACGATTGGGTGAAGAAGATGTATAGCGAGAAGATCAACTTCAATATCCATGCGTCCTGATCGAGGCCGGTTTTGCGCGTTGAAGGCGGGCGCGTTGACGAAGGCTCGCCGATCCACCATGGCCCGCGACCGGGGCTGCCGCTCCGGTCGCGGCGGGGGAATTGCCTTGTCGTCCGAGAACCCGTTTGAGAATGCGCTGTGATGAGCCGGAAACGCGGAAAGCCACGCCGGACGACCACCACGGCCGCATTCTCAAACAGCCTCTGAGAGGGGGTCGATGCGACAGGCTTCCCGCACGCTGACGTCGGGCCTTCCGGGTACGCTCGGGATCCATCTGGTCCGGCTGAGACGGCTCGGTGTCTACGGCGGCATCCTGTTCCTGATCGTGATCGCTGCCGTGCTGCAACCAGCGCTCCTGCGGCCGCGGCAATTGCTGTCGATCACGAACCTTGCATCGGTGCTCGGAATCGTCGCAGTTGGCCAGACCTTTGTCACCGTGTCCCGTGGGTTCGACATCTCTCAGGCGGGCCTGATCGCCCTCACTGTCGTTCTTTCGAATACCACCATGAATGGCAGTTCGCACAATATCGCCGTCGGCGTTCTGGTCTGTCTCCTGGCTGGCCTGATTGTTGGAATCGCGAACGGGTTATTCATTACTTTTTTTCGCATCCCTTCGATCGTCGCGACATTGGGCACCTTCTCGCTTACGTCAGGGGCGGCGGTCATCTATTCGGGCGGCGTGCCGAGCGGCTCCATCCCACTAACATTCCGAGTGATCGGCCAGGGACATGTCGGACCATTTCCTGTCTCGACACTTATCTGGATCGTGGTGACGCTGGCGGCCGCGCTCTATCTGCATCGGACCGTGACCGGCCGCGCTCTGTTGGCGTGCGGCGCAAACAAAGCGGCAGCCAGACAATCCGGGATCAACGTCTTCTTCTACGGCGTTTGGCCGTACGTGCTCTCTTCGGTTGCGGCGTGCTGTGGTGGACTGGTCTTTGCCGCCTATATGGGGCTGCCCGACCTGCAGGTGAGCTCGTCCTACATGCTCGGCCCGATCGCCTCCGCGGTCGTCGGGGGAACAAGCCTCGCGGGGGGAGAAGGCACCATGCTCGGCACCTCAGCCGGAGCTTTCTTCCTGACGCTCCTATCGGCGCTCATCATCTCCTTCAACATGACAGAGGGTGTGCGCATGATCATTACGGGCGTAATCATTGTCGCGGCAATCTACGCTTCGCAGAAGGAAGGCCAATAGGGGCGAGATCGCGAGCAGGATCCGCGTTGCGTGCAATTGATCTCGCCGACAAATTTCTCGCCGCGATCGAGCCCTGACGCGGATTCCTGAGGTCCTTTTTCAAGAAAAACCGGGAAGCGCAATCGCCGCAATGGATCGCCATGGCCCGCTATCGAAACGGTTCGGATTCGTTCCGTTCGCATGACCGATTTGAATGACCGATGGATAGGCGCTCGGCGCTTGCGCGGCTTCGCAGGTCTGCGGATCGTCTGTCCGCCCTTCAGGTCAATAGATTGCCCAGATGCCGGGTGTCGCGAGCTCGATCAGATGCGCGTCCGGGTCGCGGAAATAGATGCTGCGGCCGCCGCGCGGCCAGTCGGTGCGACCTTCGATCGCGATGCCGTGCTGCGCGAGATGACGCTCCCAGGCCGGGAGTTCTTCGGAAGCGATGGCGAAGGCCATGTGCACCCGCCCGGTGCCTTCGTGCGGCGGAATCGTGCCGCCCGGAAGATGCACCGTCTCGCTCGTGGTGCCTTCCTGAAAGAGCAGCAGCACGCTTCGCCCCCCGACATCGAGCGCGCAAAGCCGCTCATCCGCGACCAGCACGGGAAGCTGCATGACCTCCTCGTAGAAATGCCGTGCCGGCGCGAGCGAAGCGGCGTAGAGCGCCGTCTCCAGCACGGAGGCGAGCTTCGGCACGGCGCTTACCC
>JASHVY010000261.1 GCA_030044345.1 Acetobacteraceae bacterium
GCGCATCATCCACGGTGTTTTCGCCCGCGTACGCTGCTGCCGTCTGAGAGCGCGCTGATGAGCGAGTTCGCGGCCTGCCGCGACCGAGCGCCGGAAGTTTGACGCGCTCCGGTCGGTGCCCTGATATTCATCAGAGATCAGCAAACCCAATAGGCCGCGATCGCGGCGCCCGGCGATCCCAATTGGCGGGTACGGGAGCCGGTGGCAGAACTGCTCGGACGGATCGGCTTGGCCTTCCCGTTCACAGTCTCCCTTCTATTCAAAGCGTGGCATTGCCATCCGCGAGTGCCCGCAAGGACGCGACGCGACGCACAACGAAAGGGCGTCGCTGCGGGGCGATCAGCCCCTGCATTCTGAACCGCTCGATAGTCACGGAAACCCATTGCCGTGTCGCGCCCACCATGGCCGCGAGTTCCTCATGCGAGGGCAGATCGGGAATCACGACACCATCCGCCATTCGGATTCCGCGCAGATCAGCAAGGTTGCAAAGAAGCTGTGCTAATCGTTCGAGAACGGAGCGCGTGCCGAGCATCTGAAGCAGCGATGAATAGCATTTGCCCTTGAAGGCAAGCCCATGAACCAGGCCGATTGCGAAGTTCGGCAACGCCGACATCAACTGCCGCACCTCTGCGCCAGGCAGGCGGAGCGCTTCCCCCGGTTCGATCGCGACGCCGGACCAGACATGGACTCCGCCGCCGAATATCTCGGGACCACCTACGAAGTTTCCCGGCGTCCAGCGCGCTAGCGTGATCTCGCGGCCTTGAGGCGACGCGTAGAAGCTGCGCACCACGCCCTCGCAAAGGACAAAAATACCCTGATGCGGCTCACCCTGTCGGAAGAGGTAGTCGCCCCGATCGAAGACGATCCTATGCCCGGCGTCGAATACCGCGCGCCGTTCGGCAGGCGACAGATGTTCGAGAATATCCGGCGTACCCGAGAGGTTCGGCTCCGCCTCGAAGAGAAGAAACGCACCAGCCGGACGTATGGCAAGGCGAACGACGCGGCTTCCGCCGGCGGTGTCGTCGAGTCCGGGCTGCATCTCGGTACCCTCATTCGTTCCCGACGACTGCCGTGGGCCGATGGAACAGCCCCGACATTAAGCCAATCAAATCTATCATGTCAATAGGAATTGAGGACGGCAAAATGATCGAGCACGTCCAGACATCTTTCTCGATTCGATCGGAATTTCCTTCACAAAACGGGTGCCAGGCCTATGCAGTGGGCAACACAGAATCTAAAAAAAGAAATACCACTTCTTTCTCTATAGAATCAATTGACAAACGGAATGCCTATCTGTAAGTCAGCATCCAGCTCGTCTGGCAAAGAATTCAAGATTTTAAGGTATGTGCGTGGCTGCCCAATCGTCGCACTCGGAGCCTCTAGCATTCACGCCGGCTCGCGGCCGGATGCCACAACAAGCTCAGTCGCAGTGCCGATTCATGAGACGACATCATACCAATTCAAGAATCCGGAACACGCCGCGAATCTGTTTGTGATTCGAGAGTTTAAGAACATCTACACCCGGATTGTGAATCCAACGAACATGGTGCTCGAAGAACGGTCGGCAGCAATCGAAGGCGGCGTCGCAGCACTGTCTGTCCCGTCTGGCCAAGCAGATTCGGCTTTCTCTCTTCTAAATGATGAGGGTAATGCCTGTGCTGGTATTCACGGCAATACGAGCGGTAGTGACGCTGTTGAGAGGTCAAAATTCAATCAACCCTCTGACGGTGGCGTTGACGATCATCCTTTATCTTTTGGTGCTGTGGATAGCCAAGATGACCGAGACATTTCTGGGCGTCGTTACCATCGCCGCCGTCAAACTCTGGTTGCCTTTTGTCCACAAGTCCCAATTGTCAACCGTTGACGATCGTCGATCGGGAACGAGTGGAGTGCGGTTGCGGGTCGGGCCCGGAAGACAGGCAGGCGGGTTCGAGACGTGGCCGAGCTTTTGAGACTGGAAGGCATCGTCACATATTACGGCCCGATCAGGATCCTGAAGGGCATTGAACTGCGTGTGGACGAGGGTGAGGTCGTGGCCCTTCTCGGCGGCAATGCCGCCGGCAAGTCGACGACCATGAAGACGATCCTGGGCCTGATCACCCCTGCCGAAGGGAGGGTCATCTTTGCGGGCGAGGACGTGACCCGTGCCCAGCCCGCGGCGCGCATCGCGCTTGGCCTGGCGCCGGTGCCGGAGGCGCGCCGGCTGTTCCCCTCCATGTCGGTCTACGACAATCTGATGATGGGCGCCTATGTGCGCCGCCGGAAAGCGGGCGAGGAAATCAGACAAGACCTGAAGCGCGTGATCGCGCTGTTCCCGCGCGTGGGCGAACGGCTCAACCAGAATGCAGGCACGCTTTCCGGCGGCGAGCAGCAGATGGTCGCGGTCGGCCGCGCCCTCATGGCGCGGCCGCGGCTCATCCTGATGGACGAGCCCTCGATGGGCCTCGCTCCCATCCTGGTCGATCGCATCTATGAGATCGTGCGTCAGATCAAGTCGCTCGGCACCAGCATGCTGATCGTCGAGCAGAACGCGGTCATGGCGCTTTCGGTCGCGGACCGCGCCTACGTGCTGCAGAACGGCAGCCTCGTAATCCATGGCGCGGGCCGGGAACTGCTCGAGAGCGAGGGAATCAGAAAGGCCTATTTGGGTGGAGCGGGATGAGCCGGACCGCTGCCGACGCGGCATGCGGGAGGCTGCGCCAATATTCGATAATAGGAGAGATAGTCATGAGACACTCGAAATCGTTCGCCTTCGTAGCAGCGGCCGCCCTCAGCCTGTGCGTGACCACGCAAGCACGCAGCGCTGAGTATTCGCTCGCGGTGAACCTGCCGCTGACCGGGCCCTGGGCGAATTACGGCCAGGGCATGTACAACTCGTTCAAGCTCGCGATCGACCAGGCCAACGCTTCCGGCAAGCTTGGGAAGATCAAGCTCGAAGTGATCGCGGGCGACAACGCCGGCAACACGGCGCAGGCGGTCAACCTCACGACCCAGGCCGGCTCGGATCCCTCAGTGCTCGGCGCCTTCTGCTGCTGGGCGAGCGAGATCGGCATCGCGACCCACGGCATCTACCAGCGCTACGGCCTGCCGGTGATCCTGGGCGGCTCGAACGACCATCGCAGTTCGCGTCCCTTCCACCAGGATGCGGTGGTGTTTCGCAACTCGCCCTATGACCTGATCAACATGAAGTTCGCCGCGATCTATGCGGCCGACGTCGCGAAGTTCAAGCGCATCTACCTGATCGACGACAATTCGGCCTTCGGTCGCACCCAGGTCGACGAGTTCCGCAAATTCGCCGAAGAGAAGACGGGTTCCGGGATCATCCTCGGCCGCGAGAGCATCGCCCAGGGCGAGAAGGACTTCACGCCCCTGCTCACGCGCCTCGAGGGGCTGGATCCCGACATGATCTATTTCGGCGGCCGCATCATCGAGGCGAGCCTGATGCGCCAACAGATGGTGCGCCTCGGCCTGAACGTGCCGCTGATGACCTCGGGCGGCACCTTCTCCGACACCTACATCAAGATCACGGGAGACGCTGCCAACGGCACGCTGGCAAGCTTCTGGGGCTTGCCGATGGCGGATTATCCTCACGGGCGCGGACTCGTCTTCGAGCAGGCCTACGCCGCGGCGAAGTTCAACAACCCCTACGAGGCGTTCGGCCCGATGGCCTATGCCACGGGCGAGGTCTACGTGCAGGCGATCGAGGCGGCGGCCAAGGCCGGGCCGGTCACCCGCGCTGCCGTGCTCGAGGAGCTTAACACCCGCGAGTTCAACACCCTGATCGGCGACTTCCACTTTGACAAGAACGGTATGCCGAGCGTGATCCACATCGCGATCTATGTCGTGCGCGACGGGAAGTGGCAGATCCTCTACCAGACCGATCCTGACGCGACCAAGCTCGTGAAGGTGGCCCAGTAAGCGGCTGGGAAGATTGCTCGGGTCAAGGCAGCGCGCCTTCCGTCGTCTCCATCGCCGGGGAGCAGGACGCGCCGCGGCTCACCGGTTCACACCGAGTTCAATGGGTTCCGATGTTGTCCGAGAATTGGGCGCAGCAGATCGTCAACGTGGCAACGATCGGCGGCATGTACACTCTCGTCGCGGTGGGATTCACGATCTTCTTCGGCGTCCTCGGCCTGATCAATTTCGCCCATGGCGAGGTATTCATGTTGGGCGCCTTCGCGGCCCTGGTGGTCGCCCGTACGCTCGACTTCACCTCGACTGCGGGCGGCGTCGCGATGATCGCCGCGATGTTCGTCTTCGCGACCCTGTTCTGCGGTGTCGTGGGCGCAGCGATCGAGCGGGTCGCGTTCAAGCCGGTGCGCCGCGCGCCGATGCTGGTGATGCTGATCACCTCGCTCGGCGTCTCTTTCATCCTGCGCGAGGCGGTGCGCGAGTTCTTCCCCGACGGCGCCAATCCGCTCGCCTTCCCCTCGCCCTTCCAGTCCGCCGAGATCAGGCTGCGCGGCGTTGTCATCAGCGACACCCAGATCCTGCTGATCGCCGCCTCAGTCCTGATCGTGATCGGCCTTTATTACCTGGTCGAGCGTACCTGGATCGGCCGCTCCATGCGCGCAATCGCGGAGGATCGGGACGCCGCGCGCATGATGGGCGTCGATGTCGACCGGGTGATCCTCGCCGCCTTCTTCATCGGCTCGGCGCTGGGTGGCGTCGCGGGCGTAATGAACGGCCTCTACTACCTCTCGATCCGCTTCGACATGGGATGGGTGATGGCGATCAAGGGCTTCACCGCGGCCGTAATCGGAGGGCTTGGCAACATCTATGGGGCCGCCGCCGGCGGCTATCTCCTCGCCCTGCTCGAAGTCCTGATCGTGGCGTTGGTGCCCGAGGGATCGGAATACAAGGACGTCTTGGTGTTCCTGGTCCTGATCCTGATGCTGGTGTTCCGGCCGTCGGGCATCTTCCGGCAGGCGCCCCAGAAGGTCGGGTAGCGGGAACGCGATGCCCGAGAAGGATTTCGTTGCGTGTCAGGCTGCGATCGAACCGCAGAAGGGGCCCCGCCGCCTCGTCGATGCGGCGATCGCGGGTACGGCCGTGGCCGCCCTGTGCGTCGCGTTCGCCGTCGGCCTCGCGATCCGGCAGCTTCCCTATTTCGTGGTCTATCTCGCTGCCGCCATCGCCATCGCACTCCTGCTGCGGCGCGGGCCCATGGCCGGCATCGCCGAGCGCGTCGGCGCCGCGTTCGGCTCGAGCCGGCCGACCGCGGTCGGTGTATTGGTCCTTGCTCTGGCAGCCTATCCGATCCTGTTCCAGGGCAATCCCTACCTCATCCAGGTCGGGGCACTTTCGGCGATCTACGTGATCATGGCGTCCGGCCTCAACATCACGCTCGGCTATGCCGGCCTGCTCGACATCGGCTTCGCGGTCTATTTCGGCGCCGGCGCCTACACGAGCGCCCAGCTTGCGGTCAATTTCGGCGTGAGCTTCTGGATCGGCATCGTGCTGGGCGGCCTGTGCGCGTCGATCTTCGGCTTCATCGTCGCCTGGCCGGCGCTCCGGGTGCACGACCATTATCTCGGCCTCGTCACCCTGGGCTACGGGCTGATGATGAACCTGCTCGCGCGCAACCTGCGCTTCCTCACCAACGGCACCGACGGCGTGATCAACATCCCGCCGCCTTCGATCGGCGCCCATGATTTCACTCGGCCGCTTATCCTCGGCCCGCTCACGCTCCCTTTCCAGGCGAATTTTTATTACCTTGCGCTGGCGATCGCGCTGATCACCTGCTTCGTGAGCTATCGCTTGCGGGAATCAAGCCTCGGGCGCGCCTGGGAGGCGATCCGCGAGGATGAAATCGCCGCACGCTGCTCCGGCGTGAATGCGCGCGGCATGAAGATCCTCGCCTTCTCGACCGGCGCCTTCTTCGGGGGCGTGGGCGGGTCGATCTTCGCCCACATGATCGGGTACATCGGCCCCGACAGCTTCACCTTCCTCGAATCGATCACCGTCCTCGTGATGGTCGTGCTGGGCGGGGCGGGCAATATCGTCGGCGCCGCGCTGGGTGCCGTGCTCCTCGTCATCATCCCGGAGCGCTTCCGCGAGTTCCAAGAGCTGCGCCTCCTTCTGTTCGGCGTCGCCCTGGTCCTGCTCATGATCGGCCGGCCCCAGGGCATCCTCCCACGTCGGCGTGCGCGGCGCCTCCTGCCCCAGGAAAAGCTTGCTGCCCTTTCGCTGGGCGAGGCAGGCCCGGGTCGCAACGCACGCGCGTCCAGCGACGGCACGTTGGGCGCATAGGATCGGGGCCAGGCGATGCCACGCAACCTTCTCTGGACCGAGCGTCTCACCATCGACTTCGGCGGCATCCGCGCGGTCGACGGTCTCGACCTCGAGGTGCGGCGCGACGAGGTGCTGGCGATCATCGGGCCCAACGGCTCAGGCAAGACCACGCTCTTCAACCTGATCGCCCACCTCTATACGCCGACCTCGGGCAAGATCCACTTCGGCAACCCACCGGTCGACCTCGCCAAATATGCGGCGCACGAGATCAACGCGCTCGGCGTGGCGCGCACTTTCCAGACCATCCGCCTGTTCCCGAACCTGACCGTCGTGGAAAACGTGCTCATCGGCATGAACGCGCGCCTCAAGGGCGGTCTCATCTCCGCCGTGCTGCGCCCGCCGCGCACACGGCGCCAGGAAACGGAGGCCGAAGAAGAGGCGCTCGAAATCCTCTCTTTGTTCGGCCACCGGCTCATTTCGATGTACAACGAGCCCGCCTTCACCCTCTCCTACGCCAACCGTCGCAGGCTCGAGATCGCCCGCGCGCTCGCGTCGCGGCCGAAGCTGCTGCTGCTCGACGAGCCCGCCGCCGGCATGAACCCGAACGAGACCCGCGAGGTGATGGAGGATATCAGGCGCATCCACGAGGGTGGGCGCAGCATCGCCGTGATCGAGCACGATATGAACCTGGTCGAGGGCATCGCGCATCGCGTGGTCGCCATGGATCACGGGGTGAAAATCGCCGAAGGCAGCTACCGAGAAGTTCGCGCCGATCCCGAGGTGATCAAGGCCTATCTCGGCAGCGGCGCGAATGCATCCGGGATGCCGGCTTCCGGCGCGCGAACGTGATGGAGGAGACGGAATGCAAATAATCGGGGCCGAAACCATCCTGCTGTCGATGCCGTTCGAGGCGGGCGGGACGCCGCCTTGGAGCTTCGGCGGCAAGCCGACCAACGCCTTCGACGTGCTGCTGGTCCGGATCGAGGTGGAGGGCGGATTGGTCGGCTGGGGCGAGGCCTTCTCGCGCGGGCGCGATGCGGCGCTGAAGCAGGTGATCGACACGCGTCTCCTGCCGCCGCTGATCGGCAAGGACGCCTCCCAGATCGCCAAGATCAAGCACGATCTCGAGTTCCAGCTTCACAATTTCGGGCGCATCGGCCCGATCGGCTATGGCATCTCGGCGATCGACATCGCGCTGTGGGACCTCGCGGGCAAGGCCGTGCGCACGCCGCTCCACAAGCTCCTCGGCGGCGCCTTTGCACCCGAGATCGAGGCCTATGCGAGCCTGATGCGCTATGGCAACGAGCGTGACGTGAGGGCCGCGACCGCGCGCGCGATCGAGCGCGGCTACCGCTACATCAAGCTGCACGAGATCGAGGTCGCGGAGATCCGCGCCGCGGTCGAGGAGGCGGGCAGCCACGCCAAGGTCATGCTCGACACGAACTGTCCGTGGTCGGTGGCGGAGGCGTTGGCAAAGAGCCGCGCGCTCGCTGAGCTCGGCCTCTACTGGCTCGAAGAGCCGGTCTGGCCGCCCGAGAATTATCGCGGCCTCGCAGAGGTGCGCGCCCAGGGGCTGCACCGCATCGCCTCAGGTGAGAATGCCGGCAGCCTGCACGACTTCATGGCCATGATCGACGCGGGCGCGATCGACATCGCCCAGCCCGACGTGGCCAAGACAGGCGGTCTCACGGAGGTGCTCAAGATCGGCGCCTTGTGCGAGGCCCATGGCATCGAATTCATACCCCATTGCGCGCTCTTCGGGCCGGGCCAGGTCGCGACCATCCACCTCAATTCAGCCCACCGCACCCTTCCGCTGCTGGAGCGCCTGTTCTGCGACTTCGAGGTGGAGATCTACGGGGAAGCCACTATCCCAGCCGGCGGTCGTGTGCGCGTGCCCGACGCGCCAGGCCTCGGCCTCGAGCCCGATCCGGAAGTGATCCGGCGCTTCCGGATTTAACGAGACGGCAGGAATAAGAAAGACGACGAAGATCGTCGACGTAGCGTGCGCTCTTCGCGGCGCGCTCGGGCGGAAGGACCACAAGCGCTTTTTCAGGCGGGGAGGAAGAAACGATGATTCTCGGTCACAAGCTTCTGGGCAAGGGGCCCGAATGCGCATTCCTGTACAACGACTGGCTCGCCGACTGCTCGAGCTGGGAGCCTACCCTGCCCTATCTCGACCTGGAGCGCTTCACCTATTGCCTGATCGATCTCCGGGGCTATGGCCGCTCGATCGAACTCAAAGGTGAGTACAGCGAGAAGGAAGCCGCGGCTGACACGGTGGCGCTGGCCGACCATCTCGGCTGGAAGAAGTTCCACCTGGTCGGCTTCTCGATGACTGGCATGGTGGTCGAGAGGCTCGCGGTCGATGTGCCCGGACGCATCAAGAGCGTGGTGGCGATCGGGCCCGTCTCGGCGGCGGGCATCAAGATGTCGGATGCCGAGCGGCGGTTCTTCGTCGACGTGATCACCGATGATGTGAAATGCCGGGAGCTCGCGGACCGCATCACCGGCCACCGTCTGTCGCGTCGGTGGCAGGACGTGAAGCTCCGCCTCGCGCGCGAGACGCGTACCGCCGAGGCCGCACGTGGCTATCTCGACATGTGGACGCTTCATGATTTCTCGGCCGAGTGCGGCAAGGGCGACCTGCCCTTCCTGATCGTCGGCTGCCGCTGGGACCAGCCCAAGTTCCTGGAGGACGATCTGCGCCGCACCTTCCTCAAATGGCACAAACGGGCCGAGCTCGTCGTCATGGAATGCGGCCACTGCCCGATGCAGGAGATGCCGATCTATCTCGCGACCCTGATGGAAGCCTTCATGCTGCGCCACGCAGGCTGAGGCACCGTCGCGTATTGGCGAACAATCGGCCAGAATGAAAGTGGCCGCGAACGAGCGCGTGAGTGGAGAGAAGATGTTCTGCGTGCCCGAACGATGCAACCGGCCGCGCCCACCGGCAAGGTGGTGCCGGTCGTTATGTCTGCCTCATTGGCTGGATAATGAATCAAGGTGACATACTTCGCCCGCGGCCGCGTGGCGGCCCTTCCATAAGCAACACCCGCAAACACTTGAGCGCCTGTTCCAATGAGGCGCGATCGGGCGCCCCGTTGAGACATATGCGCACGGCATCGGTGTGGTTGAGAGAGGTCACCTCAAAGACAGTGAAAGGCGTCGTGCCGACGCCACGGTTTTCCGCCATCCTTACGTAAGCATCGGCCGACCATCCATTGGTCAGCTTGAGCCATGAATAGAAGGCTTCCGGCTTGGTGATGAGATTCTCCGCCGGCAGTGTCGCCGCCGCGATTTCCTGACGGGCACGCGCTTCCAGCCGGACGGCCTGGATGATGCGATCGATCGATGAGGACTGAATGAGACGGGTGGCATGTTCCGCATTCATCGGCGACGCCATCAGCGTTGTCGCCCGCAAGGCAACTCCCAGGGCATGCAGAGCACGACGCGGCATGCGCAGGTACCCGATTCGCAGGCCCGGTCCAAGAACTTTCGACAGGGTCGTAATATACACGCAGCGTTCGGGGTCCAGCACCGCGAAGGGGACGGATGGGATGTCCAAAATGAAATTCCAGACATCGTCTTCGACGATCATGATATCATGACGTTTGCAGACTTCCAGTATTTCTTTCCGTCGATCGAGGGACATGATCGCAGTTGTCGGGTTGTGCAACGTTGGAGTGCAGAACAGCACTTTCGCTCCGGTTCGTCGGCAAACGATATCCAGGTAATCAGGAGCGAGACCCTCCTCGTCCATGCGCACGCCCACCAACGACCGCCCCATCATGTTTGCTGCCGATTTGAGACCGTAGAAGGCCAGCTCCTCGGTGAGAACAATGTCACCGGGGCGGCTCAAAGCCGCCAAGGCGAGCACCATTCCGTGCTGGCCGCCGCATGTGACCATGACGTCTTCGGCAGTACACTGGATGCCGAAAGCGGCCATCCATTGCGCCCCCGCCTTTCGATGATGCAACAGGCCCGCATCGATTTGGCGCGCAAGCAGGGCGGGAATGTCAACGTCGCTGGTCCACTCGCGCACGATCTCTGCAGCAACCGGATGGATCGGCGCGTTGTCGGGAAAGCTATGAGACAAGTCGATAAAGTGCCGTGGGGCCGAGTGGTCCCATAAGGAGCGCGGTCCGTCGTCTTTTTCGGCGACATTGATATACGTCCCGCGACCCACTCTGCTTGCGACAAGCCCGCGGTCATGCATCGTCGCGTACGCCTTGGTGACCGTTCCGATGTTGACGGACAGGTGCTTCGCGAGATCACGCTGTGGCGGCAGCCGATCTCCCGACTTCAGGTTGCCGCTGCTCAGCGCCAACTCGACTGCTCTTACGATGGCGAGATACCGAGGTCCGGAAACAGCGGCTATCGATCGAACCCAATCGGGCGCACTCGCCAATGCGAAGATTGTCATAGTCTTTGTACTACTTGTTCATAGCGGAACATCATGATCCGGTTGGTCACGTCGATTTCGATTGCACACCGCGGTCATCGTACGGCATTATCCTACTATGTTGGTATAGATAACGGACAATGTAAGGTACAATTTGAATCGAAATAGACCCGTCCGCCTTAACGAAGTCAGAGAGTTCGGTCCGGAATCCATAGAGGGCTTCATCGATCATGCCATCCTCCTCAAACCTATCGTCGGGAGTTCTATTTCACATGATCGCCGCCGGCCCGAAGCCGGTTGCACCGTTCAGTCACGCCGTTGAAAGCGACGGCTTTGTCTTCGTTACCGGGCAGATGCCCGACACGCCGGAAAATCCGGGAGTCCTGCCAGCGGGTATTGAAGCCCAGACCCGTAATGTCATGACCAACCTCGATATCGTATTGAAAGGCGTCGGGTTAGGGTTTGAACACGTGCTGGCTGTTCGTGCGTACCTTACGCATTTTGCGGAAGATTATGCCGCCTTCAACATTACCTACAGCACGTTTTTCCCCTCAGATCGCCGCCCAGCCAGAACATGCATCGGCGTTACCGGTCTGGCCTACGACGCGCGCGTCGAAATCGACTTTATCGCCCGCCATCCCACGGCGTGAACAAGGAAGGCGGACACTCCCTCTCGATGCACAGATTGCGACCTCAGAACGTGACCTTGCGCATCGGGAAGTTGTTTCGGCCGCTCGTGCAAGGAAACTGGCCTCTCGAAAGCACAAGGAGACCTCGCGTGACCATTTCGAGAAGACAATTAGCCCGGTTCGGCATGCTCGCCGCAGCCTCACCGCTTCTCGGCGAGCTGACCGCCGGTGGTGCACAGGCCGCGACGCTGGCTGAGATCAAGTCCAAGGGTACGATGGTCGTTGCCACAGAGGACAATTTCAGGCCGTTCGAATATATCGAGAACGGGCAACCGAAAGGGCTGGATCACGCGCTTCTCGCCCTGTTGAGAAAGGAGGCACCATTCAGGATCCAACAGCAGATCATCCCGTGGACCGGGCTGCTGCCCGGAGTCACCTCCGGCAAATATGATGCTGCGGTTACCGCCGCCGTCATCACGCCCGAGCGTGTGAGAAACCTCGATTTTACGATGCCAATCGCGGAAGACACACAGTACTACGCAGTCCGTGTTAACGAGACGGGCATCAAGACCGTCGCGGATCTCTCCGGAAAGACGGTCGGCGTACAAGCCGGCGGCGCTTCGTATGAGGCCCTCGGCGCACTTCGAGCGCTACTGGCCAAGACGGGGGGTAAGCTCGGCTTGGTCAAGCAGTACACGTCATTCCCTGAGGCCTATCAGGACCTTGCCGAGGGCCGGATCGACTACGTTGTAAACGGCGTCGTCAACCTGACGAGCCTGGTCAGGGATCATCCTGACCGCTTCAGGCTGGGCCAAGCCGTCGCACCGACAGCCTATGTCGCCTGGGCCGTGGCCAAAGGCAATACGAGCCTGCTGGACTATCTCGACAATTTCCTGGCCAGCGTTCGCAAGAACGGCCAGTTGTATCAGCTTCAGACAAAATGGCTTGGAACAACCTTCGAGGATATGCCGGACACGCCGACGGTCAAATAGATCGATGGTTATGAACAATCATGACCTGGCCTGCTTTCCTCACTCTTATTACAGGGGCAATGACGACGGCAGCCTTGTCATTCTCCGGCAGCGCGATGGGAATACCACTTGGGCTCGCTTTGGCAATGGTGCGCTGGGCACGGATCCCTGGGATGGAATTCATTGTCGCTCTTTATGTCAGCGTGATCCGTTCGACGCCTATCGTGACTTTTGTTCTGTTCGTTTTTTTTGTTCTGCCCAGTGCTGGCCTGGAACTGGCACCGATTCCGGCGGCCCTGGCGACGCTGACGCTCAACACTGCCGCATTCAACTGCGAAATCTGGCGTGCAGCGCTCAACGCCTTTCCTCGTGATCAGTTGGAAGCGGCGCATGCCTACGGAATGACGCGGCCGACGCTATTCCGGCGTATCGTGCTTCCCCAGATCTGGCGTGCGAACATAGGTCCGCTTGTCAACGAAATGACGATTCTGCTTAAGGGAACGCCAGCGGTCGCGGTTATCGGCGTCGTTGAAGTCACCAGAGCCGCGAGCCGGATCGGCGCCGCCACCTACGAGCCCTTGCCGCCGTTCCTGGCCGCGACGGCGATATATACCCTGCTCATCGCCGTCATCGTCCGTGGCCAGCGCATCATCGAAATGCGTCTTGCTCATCGCTACGGGTTAAACCAGCCATGAATCCGGTGGCGATGATCTGGGACCAGCGCGGGATTTTTCTTACTGGACTTGCCAATACAATCTCGCTGTCCTTGATCTGCGTCTTAGTGAGTGTCCCTTTGGGAGCGCTGGGAGCGATTGCATTAATCGAAGCGCGGCCGCCGGCACGCCGACTCGTCCAGGAATTGATCGATCTTTTCCGTTGCGTGCCGTTTCTACTGCTGGCCTATATCGTTTACTATGGCCTTCCCGAGCTCGGCCTGAGATTTAGCGCCTGGGCGTCTGGAGCGGCAACACTCATCATCTATAATATCGCCTATTTGACGGAAATTTTTCGTTCGGCAGCGTCGGCTCTGCCGCGTGACGACTTGGAGGCAGCCAGTGCCTTTGGCTTTACGAAGACACTGACCTATCGGCGGATCGTCTTTCCACAAATCCTCGTCACCGCCGCACCCGTCGTTGGAAATCAGGTTATCGTGATGATCAAGGATAGTGCGCTGTTGATGATCATCACAGTGCAGGAAATCACCTTTGCCGCCAATTTCGTCAACACGAACTATTTCTCTCCGTTCGCTCCGTTCGCAGTTGCCATAATGCTTTATTGGGGGCTTTGCCTGATCGTCGAACTTGGCGTTCGCCGTCTTGGGGCCATGCAGAAGCGGCGCTATGGCTGATATGATCTCACCAACCCTATCTGCCCGTGGGATCTGCAAGGTTTTCGATGGAACCGAGGTCTTGCACCATGTGTCGCTCGAGGTTTGGGCCGGTGAGACCGTCTGCATCATTGGTCCCAGCGGTTCCGGCAAGTCCACATTTCTGCGCTGTCTCAATTGGTTGGATGAGCCGAATTCAGGTGAAATAGAGTTGAGCGGCGTTCCGCTCGGGAAAAAACTTTCAGCAGGGGGCGAGGCCCGACCGATGTCAAGGTCGGAGCTGGCGAGAGCACGGACCCGCGTCAGCATGGTATTTCAACATTTTGCATTGTGGCCGCATCTGACTGTGCTCGGCAACGTGATCGAGGCACCGATTCATGTGCTTGGACGTCCGCGAGCCGAAGCAATCGCAGAAGGTCGTCAACTGCTTTGGAGGGTAGGCTTAGAAAGCAAGGCGGACATGTTTCCCCATACTCTTTCGGGTGGGCAGAAACAGCGCGTGGCAATCAGCCGGGCACTCGCCATGCGGCCTGAAGTATTGCTCTTCGACGAACCCACCAGCGCGCTCGATCCCGAGATGGTGGGCGAGGTGCTGGTGGTCATGCGCGATCTCGCCGCTGAGGGTCGCACCATGATCGTCGTCACTCATGAAATGAGCTTCGCACGGGATGTAGCCGACCGAATCGTTTTCTTCGACGGCGGACGCATCGTTGAGACAGGAGAGCCAAGGACTTTTTTTGATCAGCCGAAAACCGAACGGGCACGCCGCTTCCTGACGCGCTATGCCCGCTGAATCTGGTACCAGCTTTCTATGAAAGCCGGCACCAAGTCACAAAAATGGCGAGGATGGGTGGATAGGGATTGGAGTCGCGGAAGCTCCTCTCGCACGCTTCGTCGCCGTACGAGCACCCGAGGGGACCACATGACTGGAGGAAACAAAATACCGGAAGCCGCATTTCGCCTGATCGTTATCGGCGGCGGGTTTACTGGAGCCGTTTGCGTCATTCATGCGCTAAGGACCATGTCCCGCCCCATGGATATCACGGTGATCGAACCCTCGGCGGAACTCGGCCGGGGGATAGCCTATGGCACTGACGATCCTGTCCTTCGCATCAACGTGCCCGTCGGCTCGATGGCGATCTCCAGCAAGGACCCGACCGAAGCGACGCGGTGGTTTCAGAAACAGAGTTTAATCCCAAAGACGGATATCGACGGCGTCACGGAACATCATTACGTCTCTCGCTATGCCTATGGTACATTTATTAGCGACCTTCTGCGGAGCAACCTTGCGGCATCGACGATGCCGGTGACCTTCCGACATCTGCGCAACATGGCCACAAAGGTGGCACGCCGTCATGGCGCCTGGCGAGTCACGGTAGATGATGATGCCAGCCTGGATGCCGACCTCGTCGCGTTCTGCGTTGGGCATCCGGCTCCAGCGGCGCCATGCCCTATCGACGCGGGCATCGTTGGCAGTCCTAAATTTGTGGCGATCCCATGGAGCAAAAACGCACTGACGGCAATCGCGCCCGCAGATTCCGTCCTGATCGTGGGCACGGGACTCACGATGGTCGACACTGTCTTGAGCCTGAAAGAGACAGGGCGAGGCAGGCATCTGACGGCGATATCTCGACATGGACTTCTTCCTCGCGAGCATGGTTTGTTTCTGAGAGACATCTGCTTGTTCGAAGGCAAGCCACTTCCATCGACTGCGCTTGGCTTACTGCGTCTCTTACGCCACCGAATCAGAAATGCCGATCCTGAGCTTGGGTGGCAGCCTTTCGTGGACTCTCTGCGGTTTGGCCTGTCCGAAGTTTGGAGCGCTTTGCCCGAGAACGAGCAGCGTCGCGTATTGCGGCACCTGCTGAGCATCTGGGACGCGCATCGCTTTCGTATGGCTCCCCACGCTGGCGCGATACTGAGACGTATTCAGGAAGCTGGAAAGCTTACTCTAAAAAAAGCTCGCCTTGTCAGGCTTGCCTTCGAGCAAGGGCGATATGCGGCAACTCTGCGCGGCCCGACCGGCAAGCTCCAACGAAGTCTCTTCGACGCTGTCGTGCTTTGTACGGGCCCTGAGAGAAGTGCCAGAGCAAATTCACTTGTGACAGCATTGCTTGCTGATGGTACAGTGGCGCTCGACCGTTTGGCGCTTGGCCTCTCGGTCGACCGCTCAAGCCGCATCCTCGATGAGGAAGGACGCCCGGTTCCGGGCTTGGTGGCGTTCGGCCCCATGACACGTGGCAGCTTTGGAGAGATGACCGGAGCGCCGGATATAGCCAAGCACATCGAGCGGGTCTTTTCCGATCTGTTCAACATGGTGCCCGTATCGTGAAGATATCGGGGGCGCCCAAGAGGATTCATCACGTGGTCGCGGCTGCCAGCCCGCCGCCTCCCTCATCCCTCTATTCTCATGCCGTTCAAGTCGATGGCTGGCTATATGTCGCAGGCCAGTTGCCGACCGACCCCGACGCGCCGACAGCTCCCTTGCCGGAGGGCATCGAGGCGCAGAGCGAAATGTGCTTCGAGAATATTCGTCGCATCCTCGATCATGCCGGTTACACATTAAAAGATACCGTGTTCATGCGAATTTTTTTGAGAGAGCTCGACCGGGACTTCACTGCTTTCAACAGCGTTTACTCACGGTTTTTCCTTCAGAATGAGCCATTGCCGAGTCGAACGACGGTTGGCGTGTCAGCGCTTAGTCGAGGCGCTTTGGTTGAGATCGATATTGTCTGCTTCCGGTGAGTGAACTCGGCACATTCGGGCAGCGCCTTCATGTCGAGATCGCTTTCTTGCCGCATTGCTTCGTTGAAGGAGCTCTAATGCAAATAGTATGGCAGACAAGAAGTCATGGGTGCAGGGAAGCGATGCTGTCAGCTTTGCGGAGCCGCCAGCACTGTATCCGGACCGCCGGCGCACGTCGATACCGAAGGCACAGCCGCCCAAGGTCGAACTCCCCCTTGTGGATTCGCAGCAGCAGTTCGATCCCCGCCAGGGTGATCGCCACGGTCTTGAACCGCTTGAATCCGAGCATCGAACCAGTCCGTAGTTTTGCGCCCCAAGGGTCCTCCTCGATCAGATTGGCAAGGTACTTCGATGACCGCAGCCTGCGGTATCGACAGACAGTTTTCCATCGGTTCACGTCTCGCGCACGGCGCGGCGCGATGCCGTATAGCCGTACAGCGTGACGGTTCGTGCGCCGGATCCGGGCTCTTGATCGCCACGCCCGGGCCGCGGCAATGTCACACCTGGAACTGGGACGAAAGTCGACTCACGGTGCCTCAACTGCCACTGATCGCCCCGCCTGTAAGCCCACGGACGAGATACTTCTGAACGGCGAATGCAAAGATCAGAACGGGAAGCGTCGTGACCGTTCCGACCGCCGCGATTTGTCCCCAGTATGTTCCCCACGGGGTGAGAAGCCCAGCGACGCCGACCGGCAACGTGGCCGTATTCCGGCCGGTAAGCACCAAGGCATAGAGGAAGTCGTTCCAGGAGTTGATAAGACAAAAGATAGAGGTCGCGGCCAGACCCCCTGCTGTCAGCGGCAGAGCAACACGCCGAAACGCGGCAAAGTAGGAACATCCATCCATCAACGCGGCATCGCTGAGCTCGCCAGGGATTGCGTCGAAGAAACCCTTCATCATCCAAACGACGAACGGCAGGTCGAAAGTCACATGGGCGATGATGACGCCGGGATAAGAATCGACCAGGCCGAGGCGTGCGAAGACGATGAACATCGGCAGGACCAGGACGATTGCCGGCATCATCCGACTCGCCAGCAGCCAGAAGAGCAGCAGCCCACCTCCGCGCAAACGAAACCGCGAGAACGCGTACGCGGACGGCACGCCGACCGCGAGCGCGACGGCGGTTGCCCCGGCCGCGATAATCGCAGAGTTGCAGAGGTTGTGCAGAAAGCCCTTATCGACAAACGCGACGATGTAGTTGCTCAGTGTGGGATGGAAGAAGATCTTTGGCGGAATTGCAAACGCGTCGACGCGCGTTTTGAATGATGTCTCGAGCAGCCAGAAATACGGGCTGAGGATGACGATGCTGAGCACCGCGAGCGCGGCGTAAGTCAGCGCATGATTGCGTCTTCGCGTCCGCCGCAGCGAAACGTAGGATGTCATGGTCATCCAGTACTTGTCCGCGTCGTGACCTTGACGAATACAAACGCCAGTGCGAGCGTGATGCAAAAGAGCACCATGCCGACGGCTGAGCCGTAACTCATATCCCAATTCACGAAGCTCATCCGATATGTAAACAGGTCGATGACGTCGGTTGCCGAGCCCGGCCCGCCGTTCGTGAGGATGTAGACTTTGTCGAATTCCTTCAACGCATCGACCGCACGGAAGAGAACGGCGACGACGAGAATCGGCTTCAACATTGGCAAGGTCACGTAGCGCAGCGTCCGCCACCCTGTCGCCCCGTCGATTTGCGCTGCTTCGAATGGCTCTTCTGGAAGCGCTTGGAGTCCGGCCAGCAAGATAAGGGCCATGAACGGCGTCCACTCCCATATATCCGTGAAGATGAGCGTCGGGAATGCCCAGGTCTTGCTCCCCAACAGGCCTTGCGGGAGCGGGAGATGAAGCCGTTGGATGATGTACGTGAACAGACCGAACTGCGCGTTGAAGACGAAGTTGTACATAAGCCCGATCACCAGCGGGGTCATAACCGCCGGGATCATGAGGAGAGTGACAAAGATCCTTCGGCCACCCTCGATCGACTGCAGAAGAAGTGCGATGACCAAACCCAGGCACAGCTCTACCGACACGCCAACGAAGACGAAAATGAGTGTCAGCTTCATCGCATTCCAGAATTCCGGATCGTGAATGAGCCGTGAGTAGTTCGCCAGACCAACACCCTGGCCATTCATTCCGGTCTGCACCAAGCTATAGGATTCAAAGCTTAGCTTAAGGCTATAAATGAGCGGAAAGACGGTGATCGCAAGCAGTACTACGATCATCGGCACGTGAAAGCCAATCCCCGCCAGCGTCTCACGGCGCGGTCGGCGGACGCCATACCGTCTCCGTGTCATGTCTGCGAGGCCGGCCGCTGAATTACCGGCGACTTCCATTGGTCGTAAGACTCGATCCTCCTCTGTCTATCTCTTGTGTGGTCTATCTCTTGTGTGGCTATGGACCAAGCCAGAAGCACAGATTACCGGGTGTCTGGCGAAATACCCGGTAACCTGCGAGATTCGCGGGATTACTGATACGTAACGGGCAATGCTCCCTTCATTGTCTGCTCCATTGCCTTTTGGACATTGTCCAGCGCCGTTGAGGGAGATTCCTCGTGAGCAAGAGCCTTCGAGAGGCCAAGCTCAAGGTCGGACGCAATGGCTCCAAACTGGGGAATCCGAGGCCGGGGCGTGCTGATGCGCAGCGAACTAAGCTCCTGCTTCCAGTACGGAAACTTGGCGTTGAGCGCCTTGTCTTCGAACGTCGATGTCCGAGCCGGTAGACCACCCAACTCCGCAAGTTGAAGCTGGACGTTTCCGCTCAGCGCCCACCGCATAAACAGATACGCTGCGTCCTTATTCTGAGAGTCACGATTAATCACGTAGGACCAGCCGCCGTAATGCGCGACGAGCGGACCGGAGGCACTGGCCTTCGGAATGTCCGCGTAGCCCATCTCGCCGGCCACCTTCGACTGCGACGGATCCTCCACGGCCGAAGCGGTATCACCCCACGTGATTGCTTCGGCGACGATCCCTTGCTGGAACGCGGACGTCACCTCGTCCCAGGTATAGGTCGTATATCCTGGTGGAGCGTACTTTGTGAGCCCGACCCAGTACGTTAGGGCCTCCTTGTTTTCCGCCGAATTATTAATAAGGTTGCCCTGCTTATCGAAGATCCCTCCGCCATAGTCCCACGCGTAGTTCAGCCACTCGCAGAACGTCGCGATATGTCGCTTCGCGGCAGTGGCAACGCCGTAAAAGTTATGGGTCAATATCTTACCCGCCAGCATTTGTCCCTGCTTCCGCGTGAAGAACTGGGCGATGTCGCTGTATTGCTGCAGCGTCTCCGCCGGCGCGAGTGGATAGTGGTACTTGGCCATGAAAGCCTTCTTTTCGGCCGGATTCGAAAACAGATCCTGCCGGTAGAACATCATCATGACCGGGCTTTCAGATGGGAAGCCGTAGAACTTCCCCTTCCAGTTGGATGCGTCCATCCACAACTTCGGGATGATGTCGCTCTTATCGAAGCTCGCGGGCGTCCATTTAGGACTGTTCAGGTACGAGTCGATGGGCTGAATGTAGCCATTCTCGGCATAACTGCCGAGATACTCATAGGGCATCGACTCGACGTCGTAGGAAGCTTTGTGCGTTGAGAAGTCAAGAATTTCCTTCTGAACAACCGTGTCATACGGCGCTTCCTCGATGTTGACCTTGATGCCAGTCTCCTTTGTGAACTCCGGCAAAAGCTTCTTGAGAATGTCCGTCTGCGTCGTTTCCTCGCCGATGAAGTTCAATGTGACGCCGGCATAGGGGTGGGCGCCAGCGGAGGTTTGCGCAGACGCTCCTGCAGCGAGATAACTCGGACATGCGACAACTGCAACCAGGGCGGCGGTGGCAACACACGGCCACGCCCGTCGTTTGATGCGGATACTCATTTTGCCTTCTACCTCCTTGCGTCCGGTCCCAGATTGGTATTTACGTACTTCGGTTCGCATTCTCTTTACCCGCATCGCGGGCTAGCTGATAGAATGACGGATCTGCATTGCTCCTTCGGCCTCACCTCCGAAGTACTGACAGATGCACAAACAAACCATCACGGCGATTCGACCGACTCACCGATTTCGGTGATTGCTTGCGCAAGAATCTCTGCAACCCGGTCGGCCTGTATTCTGTCCAGAATCAGCGGTGGCGCGAGGATGATGCAGTCATTGTCCGAGCGGCAAATCAGGCCGAGTTCAATCGCACGATCCCGGACACGGAATCCGACTTCGGCTGCGTCGGGGAATTTCTGGCGGCGCTTCTTGTCGCTGACAAGTTCGATACCCATCAGAAGCCCCTTCCCGCGCACGTCCCCGACCAAGGGAAGATCGTGCAGCTTCTGCAGTCGCGAGAGAAGATAGTCACCGACATCGGCAGCGTTTTTGACGAGCTGCTCGCGTTCGATGATAGCCAGATTTGTCAGTGCAGCGCGGCATCCGGCCGGATGCCCGGAGAATGTCTGGCCGTGCTGGAAGTAGCTACCCTCGAATGGCTCTGCGATCTTCTCGGTCACGATGGTGGCTGCGATTGGCTGATAACCACTGCTCAGCCCCTTGGCCATGGTCATGATGTCCGGCACGACGCCCCAGTGCTCACACGCGAAGAGCTTCCCTGACCGCCCAAACCCGGTCAGCACTTCATCGATGATCAGAAGGATACGGTGCCGGTCACAAATCTCCTTCAGGCGCGGGAGGTAGCACGCGGGCGGCACAATGACACCGATCGCCGCCATGATCGGGTCCACGATCATGGCTGCGACAGTATCAGGGCCTTCGAAATCCAGCGTTTCTTCAAGCGCCCTCAGCGCCGCATCGGCGACTTCCCCTTCGCTGAGGCCAGGGTACGTGTGATAGCCGTCCGGCGGCGGAACATGCACGAACCCGGGCACGAGCGGCTCGTATGGAGCACGACGGAGGCGTACGCCCGTCGCGCTCAAGGCTCCAAACGTTACACCATGGAACGCGCCGGCGCGGGCGATAATCTTGATGCGGTTGCGTTCACCGCGGATGTAGTGATACTGGCGCGCGATCTTGATCGCGACCTCGACTGCCTCTGAGCCACTATTGACGAAATTGACAACCGATAGATCACCAGGCGTGAGTTCAGCCAGTCGCGCTGCCAGCTCAATGGCCGGCTCATGTGCGAACCCGAAGAGTGATACGAAGTCGAGTTTGGTGAGCTGATCAGCGACTGCCCGTGCGATCTCTTCTCGGCCATGGCCAACCTGCGTTGTGAAGAGTCCAGCCAGCCCGTCGATGTACTCGCGTCCTTCCACGTCGCGCAGAATCGCCTTATCTGCCTTGGCCATGACGAGCAGGCCCATCTTGTCGAGCCGCTCTACGTCCGTAAACTGCAGCCAGAGATGCTTCCGAGCGTCCCGAGTTGTCCGAGTGGCCATATTCTCCATTGTCGCCACGTTTATCACACCTCTTTCTCGCGAGCCGCTTTTCCACTGCGACTCGGTCAATCAGTTACGACGCGAGCGACCGGAAATCTCCCGCAGTACGTCCTCAAAGACCTCTAGCGCCAAGTCAGCTTCTTCACGAGTGATGATTGCAGGAGGCTTGATTTTGACGACATTCCCAAGCCCGCCGTACCGCGTCGTCCCAAAGATCACACCCCGCTCCATGCCCAGCTCGTAGAACTCCTGCGCTTCCTTGGTAGCCGGTTCCTTCGTTTGTCGATCACGGACAAGCTCGACGCCGATTGCAAGGCCAGGACCGCGGACGTCGCCAATGATCTCATATCCCTGCTGCAAGTCCCTGAGACGGTTAACGATGTAGTCTCCCTGCCGCTTGCAATTTTCGAAGACGCCTTCATCCTCAAGCACCTCAATGGTCGCCAAGGCAGCCGCCGCAGACGGCGCAAAGTGGCCGAACGTGAGGGCATCTTCACCCGGGCCAAACTCCTCGAGATCGTCGCGCGCCACGACACCGGCCAACGGATATCCGCCGCCAATCGCCTTACCAAAGACGAGAATGTCCGGCACAACGCCGTAATAGTCAGCAGCAAACATCGCCGGGATGCGCCCGAACGCCGTCTGCACCTCATCCCAAATGAGAAGCACGCCCTCTTCATCGCAAATCTGTCGAATCGCCTTCAGGTACTCCGGTGGGAAATCCAGCTGCGCACCATTCCCTTGAATCGGCTCCATAAGCAGTGCCGTGGGCCTGCCGGTGATACCCTTACGAATACTCTGGCGCACAAGGTCCGCACACGCGATGCCGCACGAGCTGTATGTGAGGTTCAGCGGGCATCGATAGCAGTACGCCTGTGGAACTCTAACCGGATCACGCTGAAACGCCGCGAACTTGTTGTTCGGATGCGGCCAACTGACCGCCATCGTCGCCAGCGTCCTTCCGTGATATCCGTCGAACAGCGTCAAGAACGGGCCCGCGCCTGGGCGATTGATCATGGCAAGCTTCATTGCAGTCTCGATCGCCGTGCTTCCGTGCAGCGAAAAGGCCACCCGGTTGAGTCGGCCCGGCGCAAGCTCAGCCAACCGCTTTGCCAGAAGCAGGATCGGCTCGTTACCGTAGTTACTTCGGACCTGCGCGATCTCACGTGCCTGACGCTCCGCAGCCTCGATCACGCGCGGATGCGAGTGGCCGACGTTCATGGCCCACGCCTGCGAGATGCAGTCGAGATAGCGGCGACCTTGCGAGTCCCAGACGAACGCGCCCTTCCCTCTCACCATCACCAGGGGACGCTCACCCGAGCTCCATCCGCTCATGAGAGCGGCTCTGCCAGCTTCGAGGTCGTTCTCTGCTGCCCTAACTTCCATCTCTCTCCTTAAAGCAACCGCTCCCAGCAACGTTGGAATTCAGCGACGTTGGAAACGATTACATTTGGCAAGCGCTATCAAACAAACAACAAGACTCGGGGCTTGGTGTCCGTCCTCCGGAGGCTTTGCGAGTCATTTGAATCGGTTATCCGCGGCCGGACTGCATGCTTGAGCGGCTGGAACTGGGACGGCTCGCTCGATCGCATCCATCACACTCGCCCAACGAGGAGCCGATCTTTCAAGGCGCTTTGGCCAGCCTCCTTCCTTACCTCGAAACCGAGAGCGTCAAACGATCTCAACAAGTCAAAGGCTTCGTCGCGCTGCCGAAGCGCTGGATCGTCGAGCGCACTGTCGCGTGGCTCAATCACTGCCGGCGATTGGCCAAGGGCTGGGAGAACCTCAACCGAAATGCCCCCCGCTTTCCTCAAGCCCACTTCCACCCGCCTCGT
>JASHVY010000262.1 GCA_030044345.1 Acetobacteraceae bacterium
CGACGCGCACCGGCCATACCGTCGTGAAGATCACGAAGACCACGATATTGCCGATCAGGATGCCGACGACGCGATCCCGCGCGGTCTCCATATCGAGTGTGGGACCGTAGCCCTGGAGCACCACGAGGTAGAAGGCGAGAGCGATCTGCCACCCGGCGTAGGAGATCCGTTCGCTGCCCGTTGCGATCCAGCCCGCGAGCAGAGTCACCGCCGCGATGGAAGCGAGCAGATCACCCAAATCCGTCATCAGCGGCATGAGGAAGAGGATGGTGCCGATGCCCAAGGTTGCCCCGATGAGACAGCCCACAATGCGGAGCGTGGCCTTGTGCATGGTCTCGCCGATGGTATCCAGCGAGACGAAGAAACAGGTGATGACGCAGGTATGGATGCCCGGCCAATCGGTCAGGTTCTCGAAGAGATAGGAAAGAATCACCGCCAGCGTCACTTTGAAAGCGAAGCGGCTGTACGCCCGGTTGGTGAATGCGTCCGGGACCAGCAGGTGGCGCGGGGAGCGGAGAGCGCCGGCGGCGGATCCTTTCCGATCTTCGGATGATTGGTCGGACGCTGCGTTTCGGATCGCCTCGGATGCGCGAGCGAGTTCGGCGACCAGAGCGTGATCGCCGGAGGCGTGATGACTGGAGGTGGAATCACCGGAAGTCTGAATCACGCGAGAAAACAAAGACCGAGAGCGGGATGGGTGAACGGTAGCGATCCCGTCACGCGCGAGAGCGTGATGACCGGAGGTGGGAACACCGGAGGTCTGAATCACGCGGGAAAACAAAGACCGAGAGCGGGATGGGTGAACGGTAGCGATCCCATCATGCTCTCGACGATCGAGGATGGTTCGTGCCGCATCGCTGCAGACCTTCGCGATGGGGAGGAGAAGTCCCGGGGATCGGGCGCTGTCCGGAAGCCGCCTCCAGGCTTGCAGCCAGAGATACAGGCGGCCAACCGCGGTGATCATCGGCTTCCCCCACGCCGGCGGCGGCGGGGCCCGATGCAACAAGCCCGACAGATGTTCGAGCTTCAACAAATCCGCCGTGCCCTCCCGGAGGAATGAAACGAACGGTGCTTCAGAGCCGGGCTCGCCTGCGGCGACCCGTGCCGCAGCCGTGAGCCGCTCGGTGAGCGCCGTACGCAGCATGGAAGCGGGATCACGGCCGGCCAGAAGGTTTGCGGCGATCACCAGGCCGACAGGCATGGCAACGCAGACACCAAGCCAGAGCAGGAAGTGCAGCAGCGCTTCCTCAGGCGGCACGAGCGCAAGCTCGGGCACGGCGAAGCTGGTGGTGTTGCCGACTTGCCCCGGCAGCAGAGACAATGGCAGCACTTCGTCACCCAAGGTGAGCCCATAGGCCATGATGAAGCCTGCCGCGAAAGCCACAGGCCCCAGCACGGTTGCGCGCGAGAGGAACATGGCGAGGAATGTCAGGGCGGCGATCAGCGGAATGCGCAGCGCCGGCTCCGACAGGCTCAGCATGAAGGCCACGATGGTTGCGAGCACGGCGAACACGGCGGCGAGTCCGGCGACGGCGGCCGAGAGAACGGTGGAGACCGCCTCGCCCTTGGACACGAACAACACGATGTAGGCCGAGAGCGCGACCTCCGGAATCCGGAAGATTTCGGAGATGCAGACGGAGATCAGCACCAGGACGGTGAGCCTGAGCGTATCGCCGAGCCGGCCGGGTGCCGGCGCAAGCTCTCTCCAGAACGATGCGAGCAGGGTTGGCGGGTTGCCCTCGTCCACCGGCGGAGGCAGGGCTCGGACGGCTGACGGCCTTGTCATCGGTCGATGACAATCGCGGCAGAGGCCCCGATGCGCATCAGATCCGGCGGCGGTGCTTCAAGCAGGATGCGCACCGGGAAACGCTGCGCGATCCTGACCCAGTTCAGGCTGCGCGGCACGAGCGGGAGCCCGTTGAAGCTCTCGACCTCTTCGGGCGAGACGCCCCAGCCGAGACTCTCGACCCGTCCGGCCACGGGCCTTTCCGGTGACGAAAGGACATAGACGGTCGCGCGCTGGCCTGCCCGGATCCCCGGGAGATCCGTTTCCCGGAAGTTGCCGACGGCGTACCAGTGCTGCGTGTCGATGATCGTGAAGAGCGGAATACCGGTCGTGGCGAATTCGCCGGCGGCCACGTCGAGGCCCGTGATGCGTCCATCGCAGGGCGCACGCACCACCGTCAGCCGGAGGTCGCGCCTGGCCAGAGCCAGCACAGCCTGGCTGGCCAGAAGCTCCGCCTCGGTCGGCTTGATGCTTCCAATTCCCTGCGCGGCCTCGGCGGCCTGCTGGCGGGCCTGATCAAGCGAGACAAGGGCCGTCCGCTGCCGGGTGCGAGCCTGGTCGACCTCCTCGGCCGTGACGAAGCCTCGTGCGAGCAGCGGTTCCAACCGGTTGAGCGTACTGGCGGCGAGGGCGAGTTCGGCCTTCGCGGCACCGATTCCCGTGGCGGCGGCACCGGCCTTCGAGGTTTGCGATGCGACCTGATTGCGCGTCAGATTGAGGGTGGCTTGCAGCATCCGGACATTCGCGGCGGCTTCGGCCACATGGAGCTTGTAGGGTTCGGGATCGATCCTGAAGAGGACCTGGCCGCGATGGACGCGCTGATTGTCCTGCACGTCGAGCTCGACGATCCGGCCGCTTACGTCGGGAGCCATGTGCACGAGGTCGGCCTGCAGATAGGCGTCGTCGGTCCTCGGCCGCGCTTGAAGGCGGACGGAAGCGAGGATGCCGAGCACCGCCAGCGCAACGAAGCTCGCCACGGCGAACAGGATGCCGACCACCCGACGCACGGACGCCACGCGATTCAGTGCCCGAACCAGAGCAGCCAGACGAGCAGGGTGATTGCTGCGGCCAGGGCGATATATGTCAGCGGCGGGGCGGGCACTGAGGCTTCAATGCCGATGGCGCCGAGGCAAAGGCGCGCGAGGATTGCCGCGCCGACGCCAATGGAAGCGCACAGCATCCAGGCCGGGAAAAAGGAACCGAGGATGTTCTGGGCCGGAGCGGCACTGCACGCCGAGAGAGCGGCCGGAAATGCCATGCTGGTCAGGCAAGTCAGGCTTCGACCGGGCGTCCGCTTCGAATCCGCAGGCTCTCGCGCCATGGCGCTTAACGGGAATGACAGCAAATAATGCCTCGCCTGTGTGTTCAATCACGTTCGGTAGAGTAGAGGCCGCAGAATTCAGGCCATGCTTCCCGACACCATTCCCCTGCGGCTCTTCGCTTCCCGTTTTGCCCCGGTGATCACCATGAATAAACAAGATGGGAACAAACAAGATGGGAACAAACAGGATGGCGTGCGGACGTCCCTCCAGCGAAGATGTCCGCCATCGCCCCTCTCAGGGCATCATGCCTGAAAGGGAAATCGTGCCATCCGCCTCCACCACAAAAAGGGAATGCTTCGCCGCCGCAAAAGCACGGTGCGCGACATCTGGTACCACAAACGCCCTTGTTCACAATCCGTGATCGATATTCATCATCGCGATGAAGACGGTTCAATCCGCAACTGTCGGGACATGGGGCGGATGGATCAAGGAAGGCCCGAGTTCTCCGGAAGATTTGCGACGACCGCTTCCATCTGGCCGATCAGCCATCGCACGCTCGGGTCTGCCAATGACCGCTCATGCCAGATCATTTCATGGGCAACGGCAAGAGGCTCATAAGGAAGGTTCAGGACGACCAGCCCATCCCGTTCCGCAGCGCGCAGCGCCAGCCGCCGCGGCAAGGTTGCAACCATATCCGTCGCCAGGAGCATGGGCACGACGCCGGCATAATGAGGCACGGTCACGGCCACCAGGCCGACATTTCTCGGGTCGCCGCCGCTCGTTTCAATCAGCAGCCGCTCGATCCAGACCCGGCGCACGACGCCGCGATCATCGATGAAGCCGTCCTGATCGTGGGCTCCGGTGCCGGTGAACTCCACCACAACGTGGGGAAATTCCAGAAGCCGTTTCTTGGTGACCTGTCCTGCCGTCAGCGGGTGTCCCGCGCGGACAACGATCGCCTCATGCTCGATCAGCAATGTCTGGCGGCGAATATAGGTTGGAAGCTCGTCGAACCAGCCCATGACAATGTGCAGCCGGTTCTCGTCAAGCTGCTGCACGACATCGGATCGTCCGAATGGGAAGATTTTGAGGTGCGCATGCGGCGCGGTGACCGCCAGGCGCCGTGCGAGGGAAGGCAGGGTGAGCATCATCGCATAGTCGGTGGCCGCAATCACGAAGGTGACGGCCGCCTCGGCCGGATCGAAGCTGCGTTCCTTGAGCGCAAGCGCCAGCTTCTCCAGCCCGTCCCGCACGTTCGGCGCGAGGTCGAGGGCGCGCGCGGTCGGCTGCATGCCGTCCGGACCGGCGACGAACAGCTCATCGCCCAGCAGCTTGCGCAGCCGTGCCAGGCCGTGGCTTACGGCGGAGGGGGTTACGCCGAGCTGCCGGGCCGCAGCGCTGGCACTGCGCCGCTTCATCATGACGTCAAAGAGCGCGAAGAGATTGAGGTCCACCCTCTGAAGGCTCATTTCAAAACCTTCCCGACATAGAGAAACGCTTCATCAGGCATGAATCTCGTTCACCAATTCCAAATACAGTACGAGGCCTGCCTGAAAAAACCCATGGAAGGGAGGCGAGAACAGAGGCTTGAACGGGTTGGCCATCCCGTCCTCCCCGTGCCGGACGGTCGAGGCGTATAGAGGCGCGCGCAATTGAGGGAACTTCGATCGTACTGCGGGGACGCACCGATTCCGGATCGCGCTCAGGACGCGTCCGGAACAGGCACGGCTCGGATTGGGTCGGCCGGCAATGAAATTCACCCTCGATGTGCGATGCACCGCCCTGGCGGCGCAGGAGAATGTCCACCGTCTCCTAGAGGTGGTCCGCCGGTCGGGTGCGCGTGAGGTCCTCTCGGCAGGCCTCGCCATATTCCACAAGGAAATGCAGTTTGCCTTGCTTCGCGTCATCCATGACATCGTGGAGCGTGTGATTGGGCCCAAGATACGTCTCGACAATCGTATCCAACGTGCGCTCAGCCGCCACGATGACGGGCCGGGACGCGACGAGCCTCATCCGGCCAATGAGCGCGTAAAGCTTGACAAGGTCGGCCACATCGTCCCTCTGGTGAGTGAGCGCATCCCCAAAGCGGCTGGAGGCCTCGGCGACGAACTCGGCATAGAGTGCCTCCCTCTTGGCCCTGTTGGCTTCTTGATCCGTGAAGCGGAGTTGAGTTCGCTGTGTCAGCCACGAGCTTCCGAATGATGCAAGCCCGCCGATGGCTGCCCCCAGGAGGGCAGAAATAGCGGAGACATAGGCGGTATCCACATCGGACTCCGAAACAAATTTTCCGCCTCGCGGGAAGGATACGTGAGTCAAAGCGATCGCATCCCGCTCTATGTCCGCTCTCCGCCCTATGGCGAAATTCAAATGGAGACGCTGCCGCCTTTGCTGGCGACCTGGTGCCGGGTGGCTTTTCTTTCAATTCTCGTAGTTCTCCGCCACCAGCCGGTCGAGCAGCCGCACGCCGAAGGCGGTGGCGCCTTTGGGCACCAGCGATGACTCTTTCGTCGCCCAAGCCACGCCGGCGATATCGAGATGCGCCCAAGCCTTGCCATTGACGAAGCGCTGCAGGAATTGCGCCGCGGTGATCGAGCTGCCCGGCCGGCCGGTGATGTTCTTCATATCGGCGATGTCGGACTTGAGCTGCTTGTCGTAGCTTTCGCCGAGCGGCATCCGCCAGACCCGCTCCCCCGTGGCCTCGCCGGCCTTGAGCAGTTTCTCGGCGAGCGCATCATCATTGCTGAAAAGTCCCGCCTGCTCATGGCCGAGGCTCACGATGATCGCGCCGGTCAGGGTCGCGAGGTCGATCATGAAGCGCGGATCGAAACGGTTCTGGCAGTACCAGAGCACATCCGCGAGCACGAGCCTTCCCTCGGCGTCGGTGTTGAGCACCTCGACCGTTTGCCCCGACGCGGTCTTGACCACATCGCCCGGCCGCTGCGCCGAGCCCGAAGGCATGTTCTCGACCAGCCCGAGAAGCCCCACGGCATTGACGGGCGCCTGCCGCGCGGCGAGCGTGCTCATCAACCCGGTGACGGTGCCGGCGCCGGCCATGTCCCACTTCATGTCCTCCATGCCCGCGGCCGGCTTGATGGAGATCCCGCCCGTGTCGAACGTCACACCCTTGCCGATGAAGGCGAGCGGCTTCTCGTCCGAGCGCGGGCTCGGCGCGCCGCGCCATTGCAGCACCACCATGCGCGGCTCGTTCACGCTGCCCTGGGCGACGCCGAGCAGCGCGCCGAAGCCGAGCGTGCGCATCTCCTCCGGCCCGAACACCTCGATCGTGAGACCGAAGCGCGCGAGCGCCCGGCAGCGCTCGGCGAACTCTGCGGGGGTCAGCACGTTCGCCGGCTCGCTGACCAGATCGCGGGTCAGGAACGCGCCTTCGGAGAGCGCGCGCATGGGCGCATAGGCCGTGCGCGTGGCGACGATATCGGAAGCAAGGACGGTAAGCTGCGCCAGCCGCGGCGTTTCCTCCGGCTTTTCCTGCGTGCGGTAGCGATCGAAGCGGTAGCTCCGCAACATGGCGCCGTGCGCAATGGCGGCCGCGAGCGCCGGTTCGAGGCGATCGGCCGCGATGGCCGCCGCCGGCTCGCGCGCGAGCAGGGAGCAGGCGGCGCCGCCAGCCTCCTCGACGCTGAGCCGGCTGCGCTCGGCCGCCTTGCCGAGCCCGACGGCGACGACGCGGGATAGCCCGGCGCCCGGCGCGAGGATGGTGGTGCTCTGCCCCTTCTTGCCGGTGAATTCGGCGACCGCGAGCGCCCGCCCGATCGCGCCCGCGGTTGCTTCATCCGCCTGCTGCCAGATGCCCGAGGGCGTTTCCTCCTCGCCGATCGGCAGGACGAGCGCGCCCGAGGTCGGAAGCGCGGGATCGGCAAAAATGATCTCGGGCATGAAAACGGCTCCTCCGGCCATGATGATCGCGGGACTCTAGCAACCACCCGGTCGTTTGCCATGCCCCGTCATTTGCCACGCGGGAGGGCTCCCGCTATCACCGGCCTCATGCACGAAAAGGATGACGCGGCCCTGCTTTCGCTCGCGGCCGCGCTGGTTGAACGCGCTTCCGCCGCGATCATGGAAATCCGCAAGCGCGGCTTTGCCGTGGAGCGGAAATCCGACGCAACGCCCGTCACGGAAGCCGACCGCGCCGCGGAAGCGCTGATCGTGGCCGGGCTGCGCGAAGCGAGGCGAGATATCCCGGTGATCGCCGAGGAGGAGGTGGCGGGCGGCCGGGCCACCGACCCGGCGCGGTGCTTCTGGCTTGTCGATCCGCTTGACGGGACGCGCGAGTTCGCCGCCGGCCGCGATGAGTTCGCCGTCAATATCGGGCTGGTGCGCGACGGGCGGCCTTATCTCGGCGCGGTTGCCCTGCCGGCCACCGGCGAGACCTATCTCGGCATCGTCGGCACCGGCGCCTGGCGTCAGGATGCGTCCGGCAGCCGCCAGCCCATCCACACGCGCACGCCGCCCGCCTCCGGCCTCGACGTGATGGCCTCGCGCCACTACGCGGATGATCCGCGCCTTGCCCAGTATCTCAAGGGTCGCAAGATCGCCTCGCTCACCAATATCGGCTCGGCGATGAAGTTCTGCCGCCTGGCGGAGGGGAAGGCCGATCTCTATCCACGGCTCGGCCGGACCATGGAATGGGATACGGCCGCGCCCCAGGCGGTGCTGGAGGCCGCGGGCGGCCATGTCCTGACCTTCGAAGGGGCTCCGCTCGCCTATGGCAAGAAGGGCTGGGAAAACCCGCCCTTCATCTGCACCGGAGAATAGCGGGGGCGTCCGTGCCGACCGAGCTTCTGAAGGCGGATGAGGCCGGGATTGCCCGGGCAGCCTTCCTCCTGCGCGAAGGGGCGCTGGTCGCCTTCGGGACCGAGACGGTCTATGGGCTCGGCGCCGATGCGACCAATGCGCGCGCGATCGCCGCTTTGTTCGCGGCCAAGGGCCGGCCCGCCTTCAACCCCCTGATCTGCCACTCCCCCTCCGCCGATGCGGCCTTCGCCGATGTCGTGCCCGACGAGGTCGCCCGGCGGCTCGCGGAAAGATTCTGGCCCGGGCCGCTCACGCTCGTCCTGCCGCGCCGAGCCTGCTCGCCGGTGGTCCCCCTCGTTGCTTCGGGGCTCCCGACCCTTGCGGTTCGTGTGCCCGCCCAGCCGCTCGCGCGAAAGCTCCTGGCCGCGGCGGGGCGGCCGATCGCCGCTCCTTCGGCCAACCGCTCAGGGCGCGTGAGCCCGACCACCGCGGCGCATGTCCTCGCCGGGCTCGATGGGTTGATCGCGGCGATCCTCGATTGCGGACCGGCCGTCATCGGCCTCGAATCGACGGTCATCGACCTCACCGGGTCCCCGACCGGGATTGGGCCGCGCCTGCTGCGGCCGGGCGGCGTGACGAGCGAGGCGATCCGCGAGATTTGCGGGTCGCTCGCCGCGGCTGCCGAAGGCGAGGCGCCGAAGGGGCCCGGCATGCTCGCCTCCCACTATGCGCCGCGCCTGCCGCTCCGGCGCGAAGCCGCGTGCGTCTCAGCCAATGAGGCGCTGCTCGCCTTCGGGCCGCCTCTTCGCGGCGCGGGCGCCCTGTTCCAGCTCAGCGAGGCCGGCGACCTCACGGAGGCCGCCGCGCGGCTTTTCGCCGGGTTGCGTACCCTGGATGCGGAAGGGGCGCGGTGCGGGCTCGCCGGGATCGCGGCGATGCCGATCCCCAAGCACGGGCTCGGGCAGGCCATCAATGACCGGCTGGGCCGGGCCGCTGCACCCCGACCCGGTCCCGGTTTGGGAAGCTAGCCGCCGTAGCGGGCGAGCACGGCGCGGAGCGGGTTGGCGCCGGGATTGTTCGCCTGCATGCCGACCACGATCTGCCGCGCATCGGCGCTGGACCCGTAATAGGCCTGGTCCGCCGTGTAATCGGACGAGAGCAGCGCGCCGTCGAGCGAGACGCCGGCGAAGAGGCCGCGCTCCAGCGCGAAGGTGACGATATCGCCTGAGAGCGCCGCGGTGGTCGAGCCGCCGATCCCGGCGCCAACCGTCGCCACGGCGAGCGAGGCGTCGGCGCCGATCTTGAACTGGCTGTTGATCACCGCGTTGAGCGCCCTGTCGTTCATGATCATCATGATCACGCTGGCATCCTGGATCCCGGCCTGCAGGCCGAAGCTGCCGCTGCCGATGGAATAGAAGGCCGGCGCGGACCAGGAGCCGGCGGCGGCACGCCCCACCAGCACGCAGGTGCCGCCCGAGCCGCCGAGGATGAAGCCCGCCTTGAACACCTCCGGGCAGATCATCACCGCCCGTGCATTCTTGAGCGTCTGCCCGACATCATGCGCGCTCGAGGAGCTCATGACGTCCTCCATCGTGAGCGTCGCGCGGTCAACCGCGCGCTGCGCTGCGCTTTCCTGCGTCGGGCCGGCGCAGGCGACGAGCGGCACGATGGCCGCCAGAACGACGATACCGCGACGCAACATGATACTCTCCTCTGCCCCCTTCCCTCCGCAGGAGCGGTGCACAATTCCCACGGGACGCGAAAATCAATTCGCGAATCGTTGAAGAACCTGCCAATTTTGGGGCCAAATGGCGGCGTTTGCCAGTCTTTTCGTTTGTCCGTCTTTTCGTGGGTGCTGCGCGGGTCTTTTCGCGGATAGGGCGCCGCCGCACGGTGCGGCGATGATGCTGGGGACCTTCGCTCCCTCACCGTGCTCGCCGATCACGGCCATTTTGGCTCCGCGGCGGCCTGCCCTGTCAGCCGGGCCCTATCAGCCGGCCGGCAGGCGCTCGGCGTCATCCCCGCCTCGGACCCTGTCCGTCCGCCGGGCTGATCCGCGCGCGACTTCCGCCCTTCCTCCGTGCGCCCGCTCGGCGATGAGAGGGGAGAGATCGCTCGTGCTCACCCGTCTCGCTCTCGCCGTTTGTTTTCTTGCGTGATTGAGGCCTGCGGTGATTCCACCTCCGGTCATCATGCTTCCTCGTGTCCTGCCCTCTCCGTTCGTCGCA
>JASHVY010000263.1 GCA_030044345.1 Acetobacteraceae bacterium
CATGATTCCGATCGCTCTTGCCCGCTGAAAACGCTGAACGCTGCCCCGCTCCAGTGAATTTCTCGCAATCGAATCATCGCGCTGTCTCATTTTTCATCTCCGCCTGGCCGACACGTCGTTTGACGGATGGAACGCTATAACATAATGCCAGCCCGTCAAGCAGAATGATATAATATAACATACTCTATATCCGGCAACCCGTCGAAAGGACCACGAGAGCCCTTCCCGGAACCCGCTCTCTCTCAAGGGATTCCGCCAAGAGGTGCCGCGGCGGATGCCGCGGGAAATGGGGAAACCCGCTCGTTGGCGGAGACAAATGGGGCGGGGTTCAGGATGCGCTCTTGACGGCAAAAGAGAGTTTGTTGTTAATGCGAGTAAGTCGCAATTGCGTTTATAGAGGGAGTCGTAACCGGAATGATGAAAGGCCCGCACGAATGACCGTCACGACGGACCGGCTCGCGATGAATCGCGGCACGGTTGCCCGCATGCTTCTGGGCACCAGCCTCTTCTCCGTCTGCGCCCTGGCCGTGCCCGGCAGGGCGGCCGCCCAGGCGTCAGCATCATCTACCGCTGCGTCTGGCACGTCGATGAGCGAGCCCGGCTTCTTCACCGGCCTCTTCGCGCCCTCCCGCAGCAACCTCCTCGGCACCATGGGCGGGCTACGCACCGTGCTCGGCAATTACGGCATCACACTCAATGCCACGGATGCCGAAACGCTGCTCGGCAACGTCTCCGGCGGATTCAAGCAGGGCGCGACCATGCAGGGGCTGACCACCGCCACCTTGCAGATCGATACCGGCAAGGCCTTCGGCCTGCCGGGCGGCACATTCAACGTGAGCGCGCTGCAGATTCACGGCAACAACAACTTCGACGCCTCCTACCTCGGTACCATCCAGACCACGAACGGCAACGAGGCGGAGAATTCGACCCGGCTCTGGGAGCTTTGGTACGATCAGGCCTTCGCGAACGGAAATTTCGATATCAAGCTCGGCCAGCAGAGCATCGATCAGGAATTCATGGTCAGCCAGTACAGCGGCCTCTTCATCAACACGATGATGGGCTGGCCGGCACTTCCCTCCAATGATCTCTTCGGTGGCGGGCCTGCCTATCCGCTCTCCTCGCTCGGCGTGCGTTTGCGGGGGAAGCCCACATCCGACCTCACGGTCCTGGCCGGCGTGTTCGACGACAATCCTCCCGGTGGCCCCTTCGATGACGATCCGCAATCCCTGGACGCTGGCGGCACCAAGTTCAACCTCAACACCGGCGCGCTCTTCATTGCCGAAGTCCAGTACGCCGTGAACCAGCCCTCCCTCGGCCAGATGGACTATGGCAGCGGATCCGGTGGCCTGCCCGGTACCTATAAGCTCGGTTTCTGGTACGATACCGGGTTTTTCCCGGACCAGGAATTCGACAATACCGGCCTCTCTCTGGCCAATCCCGCCAGTACCGGCATCCCCGGAATGAACAAGGGAAATTACAGCTTCTACGGGGTGATGGACCAGATGATCTGGCGTCCGAATCCGCAGAGTTCACGCTCGCTCGGCGTCTTTCTGCGCGCAATGGGTGCGCCGTCCCAGCAGAACCTGATCACCTTCAGCGCCAATGGCGGATTGGTGCTCGCCGACCCGCTGCCCGGCCGCGACAATGATTCGCTTGGGCTTGGTTTCGGCATCGTCAAGGTGAGCAGCGCAGCCAGCGCGCTCGACCAGCAGACAGCCTTCTTCACGGGCTCGCCCTTTCCCGTCCGCAGCACGGAGACCTTCCTGGAGTTGACTTATCAGTTCCAGGCCACGCCCTGGTGGAACATCCAGCCGGACTTTCAATATATCTTCAACCCGGGCGGCGGCATCCAGAACCCGAACAACCCCGCCTCTCTCGTCGGCAACGAAGCCGTCATCGGCTTCCGCACCACCGTCACTTTCTAAGGCAGCATCATGGGCTCATTCCAGAAATCCGGAGCGGAGGAGAAGGATCGATGAAAACCCGCCATACCCTGATATCGTTCGCATCGGCAGTCTCATTGGCGCTCGCGTTCCTACCGAACCGTGCGCCCGCGCAAAACGCTCCCGCCTTCCTTTCATCCGTCCACCGGCACACCACGGTCACCTCAACCGTGCCAAACAATGGGGATCAAAATCCCTACGCCATTGCCGTCGCCCCGGTCTCGGTCGGGAAGGTCCAGAAGGGCGATGTCCTGGTTGACAATTTCAACGACGACAAGAACCTTCAGGGTCTCGGCACGACGATTGTCGACTACAATCCCACGACCAAGAACATGACGCTCTTTGCTGCTATCCCGCGTCATCTCGCACAATGCCCCGGGGGCGTCGGACTCACCACGGCGATGACGATGCTGAAATCAGGCTGGGTGATCGTTGGCAGCCTGCCCAGCAATGATGGCACCACGGCAACCAAGGGCCAGGGCTGCCTGGTCGTGCTCGATTCCCAAGGCCAGGTTGCCGGCACCATCACCGGTCCGAACCTCAACGGGCCATGGGGGAACATGGCGGTGATCGACAACGGCGACACGGCGACCCTTTTTGTCAGCAACACGGGCTTTGGCGTCGGCGCTGCGACGGATGACAGCCCGGTCGTGAACAAGGCGACCGTTGTGCGCTTCACGCTTTCGATTCCCGAGGGCAAGCCGCCCACCGTCACCAACGAGACCGTGATCGCGGACGGTTTTGGCGAGCAGGCGGATAAGGGCGTGTTCATCATCGGCCCGACCGGACTCGCGCTCGGCAGAGACGGTGTGCTCTATGTCTCCGATGCGATCGGCAATCGCATCGCCGCAATTCCCGACGCGCTTACCCGCACGACGAGCGCCGGCACCGGAAAGGACGTGACCAAGGATGGACTTCTTCAACGGCCGCTGGCGCTGACCATGGCCTCGAATGGTCACCTGCTGGCGACCAACGGGCTGAACGGGGAAGTTGTCGAGATCGATCCCACAACGGGCAAACAGCTCGGTGCGCAATGGATCGATGTCGATAAGGCACAGAGTCCGCCCGGCAGCGGCGATCTC
>JASHVY010000264.1 GCA_030044345.1 Acetobacteraceae bacterium
GCGGCGATCAGGGACGCCAGGGCCTCGTGCAAGGCGCGGAGTCGGCTCGGCACGTCCGCATCCGTGTCGGTCGCGATGGTGCCGCAGCCGATCGGCGAGAGATGGTTGCCGGTGACGGCGATGACCCCCCAACCCGTGACGCCGAGGCCGGGATCGAGGCCGAGCAGCCGCAGCACGTCCCGAAACCTCACGCCTCGATGCGCTGCATCACCGCCTCGGGGATGTCGAAATTGGCGCTGACATTCTGCACATCGTCGATCTCCTCGAGCGCGTCGAGCAGCTTGAGGACGGAGGCGGCCTGCTCCTCGTCCAGCGTGACCGTGGTGTTCGGCCGCCACTCGATCTCCGCCCGCTCGGGCGGCCCGAATCGGGCTTCGAGAGCATCGCGCACGGCGAAGAAATCCTCCACCGAAGTGGTGATCTCGTGGCCCCCCTCCGTGCTCTCGACATTCTCCGCCCCGGCCTCGACCGCGGCTTCGAGCATCGTATCCGCATCGGCAATTCCGGGCGGATAGCGGACCACGCCCTGTTTTTGAAAGAGGAAGGCGACGGAATTGGTTTCGCCGAGCGCCCCGCCCTGGCGGGCGAAGGCCGCGCGCACATCGGAAGCGGTGCGGTTGCGATTGTCGGTCAGCGCCTCGACGATGATCGCGACTCCGGCCGGGCCATAGCCCTCATAGCGGACCTCGGAAAAATCATCACCCGCGCCGGCCCCGGTTGCCTTGCGAATGGCCCGCTCGACCGTGTCCTTCGGCATATTGGCCTCGCGGGCGGCGGCGACGGCCGCGCGCAGGCGCGGATTGGCGCCCACCTCCGGCAGGCCGTGGCGGGCGGCGACGGTGATCTCACGGATCAGGCGGCCGAATTGCCGGGCGCGGCGGGCATCCTGCGCGCCCTTGCGGTGCATGATGTTCTTGAATTGCGAATGGCCCGCCATCGCGGTCGCAGAGCCTCCGGGACAAAAGGGGAATCGGCTGCCTTCTAGACCAGAATGCGCGGAACGGGAATCGGGAAGCGGTTTGTCGGCGTCTCCCGTCTCAGTGATGATGCGAAGGCCGCCAGCCGAACATTACGGAGAGCCATCGGCGGAGCGCGCGAAACCGAAGCTGCACCTGTCTTCCGCCACGGTGTCGCGGGGGATGAAGGCGCCTGGCCAGCCGCGCATAGAGGGGAGCGACGCGGGCCAGGGTCCAGTACAGGGTCCAGTAGCGGAATTCGAGCACCGCATGATGCAGGCGGGCGAACCAGCGGACCTGGAGCAAGGTCGGTGCTGCCGCCTGATAGATCCAGACGACGATCAGCGTCGCCAGGCCCTTGCCCAGCATGGCGACCAGGATGGCGGCCCGGAAACAGCCCTGCGCCAGCAGCACCGCCGTGTAGATCTCGCCGAGATGCGAGACGATCTCCGGGATCAGGAACAGCGGGAGAGCCAAGGCGACAGGCAGGCGGGCGATCCCGCGCCGCAGGCGGCCGAGCAGAGGCTGGCGGCTGAGGCCCCGCAGCAGCGCCTTGGCGCCTGCCCACAGCACATCCTCCGTGAGCACCAGCACCAGCGCGAACGGTAGCAGCAGGGCATTGGTCAATCCGCGCCACCAACGGCGCGGCAGGATCACACTCATCCCAGGGCTCCGTCGCGGTGAGGCGTCGCCAAGTGGCTGCCTGACGAACCGAGTCGTCACACCGTCATGAAACAGAAGTAATGAACCAATCGTGGCGGCATCAGGGCATTCGGCCTTGATACCGGGCCCTGGCGCCGAAGGCTGATTTTGCAAAGGTCAGCCGACCAGATGGAGCGTTGCGATCGTTCCCTGGCCTTGCCCGGTCGCGAGCGCGAGCCGGCCGCCGCGACGGATGGCAAAGGCTTCGGCCACGGTGAGGCCGAGGCCCGCTGCGGGCGGGCGGGTGGTGAAGAAGGGCTCGCGGGCGCGCGCCGCGATTTCGGGCGACATGCCCGGGCCGCTATCGCGGACGATCAGCGAGAGTTTCGGGGTGGGGAGATCGGGTCGCGAGTCCGCGGGTGGGTTGCCATGGGGAGCAAGGCGGATGCTGATCTGGCCGCCCGCGCCGACGGCCGCCGCGGCGTTCAGCATGAGCGCGGTGAGCGCCACGCGGAGAGCGTTCGGATCGGCGAGCAACGTCCAGCACCCTTCGGGGATTTCGAGCATGAGATCGGTTTCCCGGGGGGCGAGCCGACGCAGCCAGGGCTGCGCGGAGCGGAGCCATTCGGCGATATCGAGCTCGATATCCGAAAGGGCACGCCAGCGCCCGAGCGCCACGATGCCGGCGGCCAGGGCTTCCGCGCGCGCTGCGGCCTCCTGCACACGCTCGAGCCGGCGCGCGGTCAGACCGCCCGCAGGATCGGCGGCGATGAGGCCGAGCGTGCCGTCGATCACGGCGCGCAAATTGTTGAAGCGATGGACGGCTTCACCGGCGATGCTGGCGAGCGCGGCGAGCCGCCCGGCGAGGGAGCGCCACTCTCCCGGCTCCGCTGCTCCGGGCTCGGCCCCTTTGGGCTCGGCTCCTTTGGGCGCGGCCCCTTTGGCCTCGGTCTCTCCGGTCTCGGGGGTCGAGGCCTCCAACTGCGGCTCCCGCTCGCTCATTGCACCCATGGGCACCGATTGACTTGGTCAGGGCTTGCTCTCGGGCACGTTACTTGTGCCACTCGTTCCGGGTTCGCGCAACGTATGGTTGCAAGGGGTCGTGAGGAGCAATTCAACGGAATCAGCCTTGCCGGGGTGGCTGTTCCGGCCGGCTGGGCAGCGGCGCGGGGCGGTGCTCGACCGCCGGCATGCCTCTCGGGGCCATGTGTGACGGCTCCGGCGGGCGATAGGGCGCATAGACACGGGCTGGTGCAGCAGGGCGTGGCGGCGCCGGCATGGGGTGCGCCATCGGGGCCGGGGCCAGGGCCGGGGGTGGATGTATCGCCTGCGGATGAATGGAGGCCGGGGCGGCGCGCGGGGATGACACGGGGTGGGGGAGAGGATGCCCGGCGGGATATGGTGCGGGAGACGGTAGCGGAGGAAGCGGCCTTGCTTGGATGTCCGGCCCATGAGTGATGGGGGCGTGGGCGGGCGGCGGCTGAGAGGGATGCGGGAAGGCAGCCGGCGGCGCCGTCACGGGCCGGCGGAGCGGCATTCCGCCCGGGAGCGGCTTGAAGGCCGCCAGATCTTCTCGCGGCGCATGGGAGAAGGCGGGGGCCACCGGGTGGCCTTCGGAGAGCACGGAGCGCGGGACATAGGTGGCCGCGCCATGATTACGGAAATCACTGATGGCGAGGTGCTTGCCGGCCCCGCGCGCGAAGCCTGGTGCTGCGGGATCGCGCACATCATAGGCGTTCAAGGCCCGGATCGCCTCGGGGCTTCGGGCAAAGGATGGCCGATAGGGCTCGCCGGGCCCGAGCGGAACCCATCCGACTGTCTTGCCGGCGGAGAAGAAGTGAACGAGCGCCGGAGCATAGACCGGAAAGCCGCGATGGAGCGCAACACCCCGACCGGCGGGAACCCACCCCCAACGCGGCCCGACCTCTACCCATCTTCCGTAATGGAAGGGCGCGAAGCCCCAGGGGGCGCTGTCACACCAGGTCCAGCCCCAGGGAGACATGTAGATCCATTGGCCGTCGCGATAGGGCGCCCAGCCCACGGCGACGGTCGGGAACCAGATGGTTCCATAGTCCGGCACGACCGACCATACGCCATAGGACGCGAGGGCCAAGCCGCCGGTCATCTCCGCGACATCCGGTGGCGGGGATGCATCCTCGGGCGGGGGTGGCGGCGCGCTGGCAAGGAGCGTCTGGAGCAGAGGATCCGGGCGGGCGGGTCCGATCGCGACCGTGAAGCTGCCCCCGGGTTCGCCCGAGAGGATCGCGCTTTGGCCGGGGGCCACCGTTTCCATGGCGGAGGCTGCGACAATGCGGGCGGTTCCGGAGAGGGCGGTCACGATCGTGGGCGTATTTTGATCCCCGGCGGTGATTGCATATTGGCCTGGTGTCGCGATCTGCACCGTGCCGCGCGGTGTGCGGATATCGACATTCATGCCTGGCGGCAGGGCGGAGAGGTCGAGCGCGACTTCCCCGGAGATCGCGCTGATGTCGAGGTTTGGGGCATCGAGCTGGTCGAGCCCGAGCTCGCTTCCCGAACCCACCTCGAGGCGCATCGCCATCACCTCGACCAGCGCCTGCCCGTTGGGTGCCGTGGCGATGGCCTCTCCTTCGCTCAGCGGTTCGTTGGTGAGCGGCGCCTGCCAGGCCTGGCCGGTGCCGGGCGCGATCCAGACCGTGCCGGAGGATCGCGCCAGCCAGCCGACGATTGCCGGCGGCGCCTCAGAGGGGACGGAAGAGGAAGGTGGGGGTGCCGGCGCCTGCGCAAGCGCCCAGTCCGGAAGCAGGGCCACCGGGAACAAGGCCAGAAGCGCTGTGCAGAGAAAGCCCGCCTGGCGGCTTGGCATAGCACGACTCCGCGTTGGCGATCGTGGCTATGTCGAAGCTCGATGGGTTTTGAATGTGGCCAAAGACGGCCATCAAGAGGGCATTGCGTAACGGCAGCGTAGCCGGCGCCGGCGCTCGTCTGAGAGTCAGCTCATCGGAGGTTCCGCTTACGGGGCGACATAGACCATCCATGTGACGCCGAAGCGGTCCGCGAGCATGCCGAAATGCGAGGAGAAGAAGGTTTTCGCAAGCGGCATATGGACCTTCCCCTGATCGGAAAGGGCGGTGAAGAGCTGTTCGGCCTCCGCGCCGTCCTTCGCCGTGAGGGAAAGCGAGAAACCCTGGAAGTTGGGCTGCCCCTGGCATCGTCCATCGGAGGCGAGGACGATCGAATCGCCGATGCGAAGATTCGCATGCATCACTTTCTCTCCGCCGCCGGGCGGTATCATCCCCTCTCCGGCCGGTTCGGGATGATCCTTGTAGCGAAGCAGCATGTTCACCTCGGCGCCGACCGCCTTGCGGTAGAAATCGATCGCTTCTTCGCAACGCCCGTCAAAGAGGAGATAGGGCTGAACCTGCATTGCGTACCCTCCCGAAGGTTGGCGAGAGCGGGTGCGGGGTGATCCGGGCCTTACGCACCCGCTGTGGTTTGACGAGCAATCCCCGACCGGTGGCCCACAGCTTTTGGGATCAGTCTCATGCCGATTGACAATTGCGTTGATATCAACATTATTGCCTCATGTCAATTGCCCCCGTATCAATTCGTGCCGAGTCAGATCGTGCCGATCTTCCCTTCGCGGTCACGATCGAGGTTCGTGATACTTGTCTCTGCCTTCATCTTCAGCGCGCGGCGCGCGCG
>JASHVY010000030.1 GCA_030044345.1 Acetobacteraceae bacterium
CGTGGATCGCCCGCGAAAGCCCGCGCGATCGCCACCCGCTGCTTGAGCCCTCCAGAAAGCTGGCGCGGCCGCTGCCCGAGATGCCTCTTCTCCAGCCGCACCGCAGCGAGCAGCTCGGCAAGCCGAAGCTCGCGCTTCTTCCCCTTGAACCCGCCGAGCCGGCCGAGCACGCGGCCGATGAGATGCCGCACGGTATGGGCACGATTGAGCGCCGAATCGGGGTTCTGAAAGACGATCTGAAGCGCCTTGCGCGCTGCCGCGCTCCGCAGGCGCGCGCACCCGGCGAGAGGGTCGCCATCGAGGCGGATCGCACCCCCCGCATCGGGTTCCGCGAGGCCGAGCAGGAGCCGGGCCAGCGTGGTCTTGCCGCTGCCCGACTCACCGACGAGCCCGAGTATCTCACCACTGCCGAGCGCGAGCGAGACGCCTGCGAGCGCATGCACGGCCACGCCGCCGGCCCGATAGGTCTTCGAGAGATCCTGCGTCTCGAGCAAAGGCGGAAGATGGGCGGGTGGGGCCGGCGCCGCCCCGGCATCCGTCGCCATCGGCGAAAGGCCCGGAACACGCTCGGCATGATGGCAGAGCGCGACATGGCCGCCGAAATCCCGCGGCGGCGGCGCCTCCGCGCGGCAATGCGCGTCCGCCAGGAAACAGCGTTCGGCGAAGACGCAGCCGACGATCCGCCGGCCCGGTGCCGGGGGAAATCCCGGGATCGTTTCGAGCTTCCCCTGCTCCTTGCGCCGTCCGGCCTCCGGCAGGCAGCGCAGCAGGCCGCTCGTGTAAGGATGGCGAGGATCGGCGAAGAGCATCTCCGCCGGCCCTTCCTCGACGAGTGTGCCGGCATAGAGCACGCCCACACGCTCACACATCCGCCCGACGATGCCGAGATTGTGGCTGATCAGCAAAAGCGCGGTCCCGAGCTCGCCACGGAGCGAGGCGATGAGGTCGAGCACTTCGGCCTCCACCGTCGCATCGAGCCCGGTCGTCGGCTCATCGAGCACGAGGAGCGCGGGCTCCTTGGCCAGCGCCATCGCGATCAGCACACGCTGCTGCTGCCCGCCTGAAAGCTGGTGCGGATAGCTCGCCATCACGCGCTGAGGCGCGGCGATACGCACGCGCCCGAGCATCGAAGCCGCGCGTGCCTCCCCCTCCGCGCGCGGCAGGCCCAGCACCTCATAGACCTCCGCCATCTGCCGGCCGATCGTGAGTGTCGGGTTGAGCGCGCGTGCCGGGTCTTGGAAGACCATCGAAACCTGCCGCGCGCGCAACCGCCGGAGCGCGGTCCCGCCGAGCGCGTTCAGGTCCTGGTCGTCGATCCGGATGCGCCCTGCGGTGATCCGCCCGGCGCGCGGCAGGATATCGAACGCGGCCAGCGCCAGTGTCGATTTTCCGGAGCCCGATTCGCCGACCAGGCCATAGGCGCCGCCCACGGGAATCGTAAAGCTCACATTGCGCAGCACGCATTGCTCGCGCCCGCGCGCGCGATACGTGACCTCGAGCCCTTCGACGGAGAGCGCTGCGCTCACGCGGTGAGCGCCCCGTGCAGGCCGTCGGCGAGCAGATTGACGCCGACGACGAGCGAGGCGGTCGCCGCGGCATCGAAGGCGACCGTCCACCAATAGCCGCCGGCGATCACGCCGTAATTCTCGGCAATCGCAAGGCCCCAGTCCGGCGAAGGCGGCTGGATGCCGAAGCCGAGAAAGGAAAGCGAAGCGACCGTGAAGATCGCATAGCCGAGACGCACGGTGGTCTCGACCAGGATCGGGCCCATGACGTTCGGCAGGATCTCGACGAACATGATGGCGAAGGTGCTTTCCCCGCGCAGCTCCGCCACGGCCACATAGTCGAGCGCGCGCTCGCCGAGCACCGCGGCCCGCACCGTGCGCGCGATCAGCGGCGCGAAGACGAGCCCGATCACGATCACCACCGTGACCGAAGAGGGACCGAGTGCGACGAGCACGAGGAGGGCGACGATGATCAGCGGCAGCGAGACGAGCACCTCGATGATCCGGCCGAGAACGATATCGATGAGGCCGCCGAGATAGCCGCCGGCGAGCCCGAGCGTGGTGCCGGCGAGCGTGCCGAGCAGGGTCGCGAGCGGCGCGATCGTGAGAATGTCGCGGGAGCCTGCGATGACACGGGAAAAAATGTCCCGCCCGAGCTGGTCCGTGCCGAACCAGTGCGCCGCCGAGGGCGGTGCAAGCTCGTGCAGAAGATCGGTGGCGTAAGGATCCCATGGCACCAGGCGAGACCCGAAGATCGCCGCGAGCGCCCAGAACCCGGCGATTCCGCTCCCCGCCCAGAAGGTGCCGGAGTGGCGGAGAACGTCCCAGCGCGTCGGCGCTTCCGATTCTCCAAGCTCCTCGCGCGATGCCTCGGCGATCGGGAGCATCGCCGAGGCTCTCGGTTCGGCGCTCATCCCGCCATCCCCGGTGCGAGGCGCGGATTGAACAGAACGGCGAGCGCATCGGCGATCAGTGTCACGACGATATAGATCGCGCCGACCGTGAGGATGCCGGCCTCCAGCATCGGGAAATCCTTTCCGGTGGCGGCGGTGAGGATGAGACTGCCGATTCCCTGATAGCGGAACAGTGTCTCGACCACGACGAGGCCGCCCACCAGATAGCTCGTTTGCGTCGCGATCACGGTGATGGTGGGCAGAAGCGCGTTGCGCAGCACGTGCCGGCGCAGCACCACGAAGCGCGGCAAGCCTTTCAGAATGGCCGTGCGCGTGTAATCCGCCTCCAGCGCCTCGATCGTTCCGGCCCTGGCCATGCGGGCGATATAGCCGAAGAGAACGACGACGAGCGGAACGGCGGGCAGGATGAGATGGCGGAGCTGGTCGAGCGGACCGGCGCCCGCCTGCCAGGAGGCCGAGATCGGCAGGACCCTGAGCCAGACGGAAAAGATGAGAATGACGACGATGGAGGAGACGAATTCGGGAATGACGGTGAGCGAGAGGCCGGCGAGCGAGATCACCCGATCGGTGAGGGTGCCGACACAGAGCGCCGCCGCAACCCCGGCACCGATCGAGAGCGGGACGACGATGATGAAGGCGACCACGGCGAGCTTCAGCGATTTCACCAGGGCGGCGCCGATGAAGGGCGCCACCGGCGAGCGGAATTCGAGCGAGATTCCCAGGTTGCCGTGGAGAATTCCGCCGATCCAGCCGAGATATTGCACGAGCGGCGGACGATCGACCCCGAGCTGGTGATTGAGCACGGCGACCGCGCGCGGATCGGCGAGCGGACCGAGGATCGTCCGCCCGACATTGCCGGGAAGGAGCTGCCCGCCGGCGAAGACGACGAGGCTCAAAAGGAAAAGCGTGAGCAGGCTGAGCGAGATCCGGCGCGCGAACCAGGCTCCCCAGCCATCGCCCATCGGGACGCTTATCCGGCCGAAGCCGATTGCAGGAAGAGCTGGGAGATCGCGGTCGGTTGCGCGCCGATGACGGATTTCCGCGTCGCCGTGAGATAATCGTAGAAATAGGCGAAGATGATGGGGGTCTCGTCGAGCAGAAGCGTCTCGATCTTGCCGGCGATCGCGCGCTGTGAGGAAAGATCGATCGCGGCGACGAAATCAGCCACCAGCTTGTCGTATTCCGGATTCTTGAAATGGGCGGCGTTCCAGCTTCCCCGGCTCGTCAGCGGCGCGGCCAGCAGCACGTCCGGCGTCCCGCGATGGCCGTAATCCGTCATGCCGAAGGGGCTGTCGAGCCAGTCCGACTTTCCGAACACGGCATCGCCGTAATAGGCGCTCTGCGTCTCGATCTTCAGCGAGACATCGATCCCGATCTCTTTCGCCGCGTTCTGGATCAGGACCGCGTAATCGGGCATTTCCTGATATTGCTCGGTGGTCAGGGTCACGGCAAATCCCTTCGAGCCTGCCGCCGCCATCAGCGCCTTGGCTTGCGCGATATCCTCATGCCGTTGCGCGATGCTCTTGTCGGTCGAGGGATAGACGGGGGCGAAGGGGCTGTCATCGCCGAGATCGGAGAGGCCGCGGAAGAGCCCGGCGACGATGGCCGGCCGGTCGAGCGTGAGCGCCAGGGCGCGACGGATGCGCTTGTCATTGAAGGGGGGAATATCGCAGCGCATATGAAGCTGCCGGTGCGTCGAGGCTTCGAGCTTGAT
>JASHVY010000031.1 GCA_030044345.1 Acetobacteraceae bacterium
GAATGCGCCGCCGCAGATGAAGAGAATGTTCGTCGTATCGACCTGCAGGAATTCCTGCTGGGGATGCTTGCGCCCGCCCTGGGGCGGCACGGAGGCGATGGTGCCCTCCATGATCTTGAGCAGGGCCTGCTGCACCCCCTCGCCGCTCACATCGCGCGTGATCGACGGATTGTCGGACTTGCGGCTGATCTTGTCGACCTCGTCGATATAGACGATGCCGCGCTGCGCGCGCTCGACATTGTAGTCGGCCGCCTGGAGGAGCTTGAGAATGATATTCTCGACATCCTCCCCGACATAGCCCGCCTCGGTCAGCGTGGTGGCGTCCGCCATCGTGAAGGGCACATCGAGAATTCGCGCCAAGGTCTGGGCCAGCAGCGTCTTGCCCGAACCTGTCGGCCCGACCAGCAGAATGTTCGACTTGGCGATCTCGATATCGTTGTTCTTCTGGCCGTGCACCAGCCGCTTGTAGTGATTGTGCACGGCAACCGACAATACTTTCTTGGCGTGATCCTGGTCGATGACGTAATCATCGAGAACTTTGCAGATCTCGCGCGGTGTCGGGACGCCGTCCTTGGACTTGACGAGGTGGGTCTTATGCTCCTCGCGAATGATATCCATGCAGAGCTCGACGCATTCATCACAGATGAACACGGTCGGGCCGGCAATCAGCTTGCGCACCTCGTGCTGCGACTTGCCGCAGAACGAACAATAGAGCGTATTCTTCGAATCGCCGGGTTTGCTCATGCCCACTCCTGCCCCGCCCAACCGGGGGCGCGACCTGGAACTTTAGTCCCCGGCGTCGCGCCCGGACAAGGGAAAGGCGGCCCGCCTTTCCCCCGCATGTTCAATTCCGCGCGGCCACCAGTTCCACCGGCACCGGCCGGTTCGTCACCACCTGATCGACAAGCCCGAAATCCCTCGCCTCCTCGGCGGACATATAGGCGTCGCGGTCCAGCTTGCGCTCGATCGCCTCGATCGGCTGTCCGGTGTGCTGAACATAGATGTCATTCAGGCGCTTGCGGAGCGTCAGGATCTCGCGCGCCTGGATCTCGATGTCCGCAGCCTGGCCCTGGGCCCCGCCCGAAGGCTGATGGACCATGATCCTGGCGTTCGGCAGGGCGAATCGCTTGCCCTTCGCCCCGGCGCAGAGCAGCAGGCTGCCCATCGAGGCCGCCTGGCCGATGCACACCGTGCTGACCGGGCAGCGGATATATTGCATCGTGTCATAGATCGCGAGGCCGGAAGACACCACGCCGCCCGGGCTGTTGATATAGAAGGAAACATCCTTGCTCGGGTTCTCGCTTTCGAGAAACAGGAGCTGGGCGCAGATCAGCGCGCTCACCTGATCGAAGACCGCCCCGGTCAGGAAGATGATCCGCTCCTTGAGTAGGCGCGAATAGATATCGAAGGCCCGCTCCCCGCGCGCCGTCTGCTCCACCACCATGGGCACGAGCGTATTGGCGTAGATCTCACCCGGATCGCGTTCCCGCATTGCCTGACCCCGCTGCCTTCTTCCAGGGGCGGAAACCTGTTTCCGCCATCCGGCCTTCATAAATAGGCACCCCACCCCCGGAAGCAAATGGGGAGCAAATGCCACAATTCCGCCATTCCCGCGGGAAACCGCCCGGCAGGTCTCAGGCCTGGGTAGCAGCCCCCTCCTCCGATACTGGCCCCTCGGGTACTGGCTCAACAGGCGACAGCTCGGCCGACCCGTTCGGGGGGGCATCCGGCTCCTTCAGGAGCTCCTCGGGGGGGACCGTCTTTTCCTCCACCTGGGCGAGCTCGACGACGAAATCAATCACCTTGTCCTCGAGAATCGGGCCGCGCAGCCCTTCCATCGCCCGGGGGTTGCGGCGGTAGAAGTCGAGCACCTGGGCCTCGTGGCCGCGATAGCGCGCCGCATCCGCCCTGAGCGCCCGGGCCATCTCGTCCTCGGTCACGGTGATCCCATTCATCCGCCCGACCTCGGCCAGCAGCAGGGCAAGCTTCACCCGCCGCTCGGCGATCGCCCGATACTCGGCCTTGAGCGTCTCGGGCTCCTTCCCGGCATCCTCGGGCTCGACGCGGCCGGCCGCCCGCTCCTCCTCGACCCGCTTCCAGATCGCTTCGAACTCGGCGTTCACCAGCGCTTCCGGCGGGGCGAAATCCGCCATTCCGACGAGCACGTCGAGCAGCTCGCGCTTGAGCCTGAGCCGCGTCAGCCCGTCATATTCCTCCTGCATCCGCTGGCGTGCCCCCTCCCTCAGGGCATCCAGACCCTCGAACCCGATCGTCTTGGCCAGCGCGTCATCGACCGGGGGCACCACCCGTCGCGAGAGCGCCGAGGCGGTCACCGTGAACCGCACCTCCTTTCCGGCGATCTCCGGAGGAGCATTCTCATCATAAGTGACCGTGACGGTCCGCGTCTCTTCCGGCCGCATGCCCTCGAGCTGCTCCGAGAAGCCCGGGCCCACCGCCACGCCGCCGACCTCGACTTCCACCGCCTTGGCGCTTGCCTGCTCGGAGGGCTTCCCATCGACCTCGCCCGTGAAATCGACCGTCAGCACCTCCCCTTTGGCCGCGCCACGCGCCTCGGTGATCGGCTCGAGCGTCGCACTGCTCTGAGCGATCCGCTCCAGCGTCGCGGCAACAGCCTCCTCGGCCGGCTCGGCCTTGCGCCGGACGAGCCGGATCGCCGCGAAGTCCGGCATCCTGATTTCGGGCAGAAGCTCGAGCTCGACCTTGAATTCGAGGTCCCGGCTCTCCGCCGGCCCGAGGCCCGGCGCCACCACATCCACCTTCGGCGGCACCGCGGGGCGCAGGCCCCGCTCGCTCACCACCTTCTCGGTCGCCTCGCTCACCGATTCCTGCAGCACCTCGGCGACCACCGCCGTGCCGTAGCGCTGCCGCACCACCGAGGCCGGCACCTTGCCCGGCCGAAAGCCGGGCAGCCTGAGATCACGCGCCAGATCGGAAAGCTTCGCCTGGCGGCGCGCCTCGAGATCGTTCGCGGGCACAACGACCGTGTAGCCGCGCTTCAACCCCTCCGAGAGGGTTTCAGTCACTTGCATAAGCGGAAGAAATCCTTCTCGCCGGACCCGGAGGCTGGTGCGGGCGGAGGGACTTGAACCCCCACGGCTTGCGCCACCAGAACCTAAATCTGGCGTGTCTGCCAATTCCACCACGCCCGCGCCGCTCGCGGGCTGAGCGGGCGCCTTTAGCGCAGATCGGCCCGTCGGGACAAGGCGTCCGGACAAGGCGTCGGGACAAGGTGTGGGGACAAGGTTGTGGGCCGCGCCGCCCTCCCGCCCGCGCAACTAGCTCACCGCTTGGCGAGCACTCAAGCCGGGAGCCGGCCAGGCTTAAAGGTTGAAGGGTTTGCGGTTTGGCGCCTAACGTGCTGCGGAAACAGCCTGAGAGGCTGTCCATCGGGGGAAACGCGGCCGAAATGAAAAAGCCGGCCAATCTCGTCTATGGCAGCGAAGAAAAGCCGCCGATCGCGA